>CAYHYQ010000138.1:0-1530 GCA_964360715.1 uncultured Candidatus Saccharibacteria bacterium | reverse complement strand
GCGATGCCATGGGGCTGGCGGTATACTAAAATCCTATGTCACACACCGTACAAATTTATTCGACGCCCTGGTGCGCGTATTGCAAGATGGCCAAGGAGTATTTTACGAAGAATAACGTCGCGTACACCGAATACGACGTTGCCGCCGACGAAGTGAAACGCAAAGAGCTTATCGAAACAACCCATCAAATGGGTGTGCCGGTCATTGTTATAGATGGCAAAGTTATTGTCGGTTTCAATAAGCCGAAAGTTGCTGAATTGCTTGGTTTGTAAATTAATCTCTAAATCTAACTACAATTATGGATCCAAAACCACTGCCGTATTCGGAGCTCAACGGCATCTCAAAAAAAACTCTCGAAATACACCACGATAAACTCTATGTCGGCTATGTAAAGAAGGTTGACGAACTCGCAGGCAAATTTAAAGACATAATTCAACGTATTCTTGCCGATGAAACTGATGGTAACGCCACATACAGCGATATTCGCAATTTAAAAGCGGCTGAGACATTCGCTATAAACGGCGTTTATTTGCACGAATGGTATTTCGATGTATTGGGCGGTGCTGGTAATGCTGCTGAAGCACCTGAGTTAAGTAAAGCTCTCATTGAAAAATGGGGGAGTATTGAAAACACAATTAAATACGTATCGGTCTGTGCCATGGCGGCACGTGGCTGGTCTGTGCTGTGTTGGGATGCCAAAGCCGGCCGTGTTAAGCACTACAACAGCGATGCGCATGATCAGGGCGGCGTTTGGGGCTGTATTCCGCTCATTACGCTTGATTGCTACGAACACGCCTATTTCATTGATTATGGCTCTGACAAAAAGCAATACATTGAAGCATTCTGGAAGAATCTCAACTGGAAAGTTGCTGAGGAGTTATATCTGAAAGCAAAAACACTAACGCTTTAGTGTTGAATATAAAAAGCCAGACCGGTGATGAGTGCCGGTACCCAATAGCGCACAAACAGTGTCACCGGGCGCTGTTTGCCTGTGTAACCATGCTTCCGTAGTTGCTCGTATATGAAGCTCGTCTCGTATGTTCCATATTCAGCGTTAGTCAAAATGCAACCGCAGCAGTAAGAATTGAAGATACAAAACAAGAGCACCAAGAGCTATGAGTGGCCAGGGTAAATAAAAGGGCGATGTTAAAGAAGCGATGATAAGCGTCCAATGTAAAACTGGTAAGAATCTCTTTACCGCCATGTGCTGAACCACATATGACGATTAAACCAAGATTCACTCATAGGTAGACCATAGGAAAGCGGGGCGAAATATAGAAATACAACGGTTGCTAGCGCTATAGCGCCAAGGGCAAAACGTTTCGCATGTATTTCACCGAGTGATTCAATAAGCATCGCCAGAGCTAAGACCGCAAAGATCAGCGCGGTAAAATAGTGATACAAAAACATGGCGCGATGGATGCCGACAAAGGGCAGAAGGTTGATGAGATAAGCGCCCACCAGCAGAGCTATTACTTTTTGACGCTTATTCATACTCTCGCGTAAATAACCGGGCACTTCGGCGATGAG
>CAYHYQ010000137.1:0-1542 GCA_964360715.1 uncultured Candidatus Saccharibacteria bacterium | reverse complement strand
TCGCCTCATCCACCACATTGACATCTTCACGCGCTAGGTTTTCTGCCGCCATTACGCCAAACGCCTCTGCGTCAGTAAGCTCGCGGACGATACAGGGTATCTTGATCGTGCCGTTGATTTTCAGAGCCGCAAAACGTCTATGGCCAGCTTCCACCTCATAGCCGTTTTCTTTTGGACGTACTGTGATCGGGTTAATCAAGCCGTGCTGTTTGATGTTGTCGGCCAATTCAAAAAGGGCGTTGCGGTCCAGTTCGCTACGCATAGCAAACGCCGGATCGCTGATTTTGTCGCTCATTACTTCTTGAACGATTTCAGGCATGGTCTTTGTCGGGGACACTTATTTTATAAAGGTTGTCAGGATGTGCGAAGGCGGCTTCGTCAAAAACATTGTAGAGCCAACACTTCGACTTCCCTTCTTCATCGTACCAAACCGCTAAATAATAATACCTATGCGTACGCACATGTGGTGCGGCCGGATGTTGTAGTTCAATTTCTTCGATATCCTCATTCATGCGATTATTTCGGCCGGTTTCAAGCTCGCCAGTTCATCCGGTGTCATTTTGCGGGCGGTGATTGTATTGCCGCTATAGACAGCCCACACCATATAGTCTCCTCTCTCAATCCCGAGGGCGATCATGATGTAGACAGGAATAACAATCGCGTGCGAGGTTCCTATCTTCATCACTTTGCTCATGTGTACGATTTCCATATTGTAGTTATAAGTATGTACTATTGTACACCCTGTTGTCCAATCATTTGCCGATACAATAGCCCTCTCTATCTCGGGCAGGGGGTCCCGAGATTTCGTATTTCGAAGGATTAGTTCCCGAATCCCGTATTCGGATGTTTCCTTTTGTATCGACCAAAACCTTGATATTTTGACCTTTCGGTCTGCCCGAGCTAGGTCGTCAGAGGTGAGGACGTTGCCTAGAATTAGTTTTGGTCAATTCTTGCGGAGCGGTTTAGAGAGCGTTGCCCCGAAAGCTCTATAGAAATACGAGCAATGCGTGATTTGTGCACCAAAAAGCCCCTGCAATTAAGCAAGGGCTCGTTGGATGAAGACCGGAACTATACAAACCGACACGCCAGCCAAAGCTGATGTGCCTGCCTCTATATTACCACACTTTTTATATGTTCCCAGTTTCATACCTATATACTACACCAAAACACACAAGGGAGTTATCCACAGGTATTGCAATTCCTTTCTCGTCAAGATGAGAGCACACTTTGAGCATTCAGCTAGGTAATTTAACAAATAATTTTATCGATACATGAAAACAGCTTCACAATCCGCACAAAAATTCGTCGAGAGAGCCAGCGCGGCTTCCGGTGATTATGTTTCCGGTGCAGAGCAGACGACTAAAGATCAGTCCGCGCTAGCAGTAGCGGCCGCACCAATCTACGCGCAAGCGGTACAAGCTTCGATCACCAAGGGTTCATATGCCAAAGGTTTGCAGAGGTCAGGCAAAGGTGGTTGGCTTGCCGGTATTCGTTCTAAAGGTGGCGAGAGATTTGCAGGGGGAGTTTCTGCTTCCATGCAAA
>CAYHYQ010000136.1:0-1546 GCA_964360715.1 uncultured Candidatus Saccharibacteria bacterium | reverse complement strand
TAAAGACCCCGAGAGATTTCGCCTCGTCAAGAAAATTTTTGAACTTTACGCAACCAGTAATTATTCTCTGGAGGAATAAGCCGCTAAAAAAGAAAAAATCAAAGGGTTTTGAGCAAAAAGGCAGTCATCGGCTCGAACCCCCTCCTGGCCGCCCGCCGCCAATCCGTCCGATTCCAATTTTATCCAATGTTGCTCCGGGGATAGGATTCGAACCTATAACCATCGCGTTAACAGCGCGCCGCTCTACCATTGAGCTACCCCGGAATGTTTAGTATTGTAGCAAAAAATTGAGATGAAGCAAGGATAAAAAAGAGGTCCGATGAACATCGGACCTCGTGCTCCTGTGAAAATCTAAGTTGTTGGGGACGTCGGCGTCGTGGGTAACAGTGACATTGATTCTGTATCTGACGGCACTGACGCCGCCGTGGTCTCAGAAATTTCTTCTGACGTATCCGCCACCACGGGTGACTCATTATCCATGACATCCGCCACACCGCCGGTATACTCCGATTCAACACACCCTTTAAAAAACGCATGGTGCGCTTCCGGAATCACATAGCACACGGCGCTCCCGAAAGGGATTGGGCTTAAGTATCCCCTATTATTCAGTACAGTCAAGAGTGACTGTACATGTTTCGAATTATAGTGCTCGTGCCAGACCCTGCTGACTCCATTCCAGACAACCCTTTGCAGATCACGGAATGAGTAACGTCTGTCCGAACACAAAAGTTTGAATAATAGATGCATCACATCGCGCATAAACCCGATGCGGATGTTCATGGCCGTATTCACGGCTGGCGTCCCGGCTACAATCATATCAAGGTACCGGCTGAACTCGGTATGCATTGCGCCCTCGTGCAAGACAGTAACCCGGTCTTCACCGGCAATCTCATTCTTAAGCACCGTGGGTTTGACCGTAATAAATCTTTTACCGAGGTCTTGCACGGTATTATTGAGATGGGGATCTTGCGTAAGATCACCATCTTCACTGACGATAATAATACTTTGAAGATTTGTATCTTGCGCGTAGCTTAACGCGCGTGCCTTAATATAGGCATCAACCGAATCTTTATCTTTTGAAGCCAGTGGACACATGATAGTCACCCAGCCGGCTTCATGCAACATCCGCACCGTTTCTTGGCGGTACGACGAATAAGGTGAAAGATAAACCTCGGCAAATGGTACGCGCCCAAAAGTGCGTACATATTCGCGCAGACGCGTAAACGAGCATGAGAAACCCGCGGCCAGACAACTGTGGGCAACATTGTCGAAATCAACTAGAACAGCGACTGGCGGCGGAGCTCCCATGAGAGCGCTAGCATCAATGACTGGTTCCATGAGATTCTCCTTGATTTTCAAAAGAATGTTTAAGGTACGGGCGGTTAGAACCGCAAATACATAATATAGTATATACAAATAATGTCAATTGTATCTAAAAACGGCCTGTGTGGCCGTTTTTAGATACTTGTGTGGATAAAATTTAATATCCTTTGAGTTTTTCGACACTGCGATGTTGACGAATTTTATCAAGCGCTTTGGCGTCAAT
>CAYHYQ010000135.1:0-1554 GCA_964360715.1 uncultured Candidatus Saccharibacteria bacterium | reverse complement strand
ACACACCTACACCAAAAACAATATGAGTGCTCACGCCAACACTCATGAAAGTGACACGTTAATTGTTCAACTTTCCCCATAACTTATCCCACGGCATTACCGGCTTTTTAGGGTCAATAGTCACGTCTATGGTCTCTGGCAAGCCATACCTTCCACGAACACCAATTCCTTTTATTACACCGTCGCTTACTGTCCGTAACATGAACTTAGTGCCCGACACCACACGCTCTGAGTAACAATAAATCCCTGCATCACCCATGCCGGTAGCACGGTAGTCCAGTTTGCCGCCGATGTCGGGCCACCGCTCGCGAAATTCTCCGTCAGCATTTTTATCGCTAGTTTCCCATGCCGTCAAAATCGAGTTGCAAGGAAGTTTGAACACTTTCCGTATAACGGCCATTACAAACTGCATACGTTTACCCCAGATATAGTACTTATTTGCCCGTCCGCTATCCCCCTTAAACTCGCCTGGATCAGGCACGCCATTCACAGCACAAAGCCAACTCACTAAGGCGTCGTGAAGCATAGTCCCGCCATCCATAATAATAGTATCTGGGAGGGGAGCCGTAACACCATCCAACTTAACATCTCGACTTTCTCGGAAAGCAAGGTTAATCTCTTCGATGTCCTCCATGATCTTTTGGCCTGCTTCTTTGTTGCGTTTCCATTTATCACTTTTTACTGTTAGTTCCTCATAATCAAATGGATATTCGACTACCAACAATGTTTTCGGGTCAACGCCTGGGGGTATGATAACGATGCCGGGTTCATACTTGAGTAGTATCTTGTTTCCAGGAGCAGACACGGCAAACGTTGTTTTACCCGCAGATTTGGCGGCCCCGAAAGCCACCACTCGTCGGTGTGGATCACTCGCTATTTCATCTGCTCTTTGCATTACAACTCCATTACTGGAATAACTTCTTTATAGAAAACTATGGGATACAATTTTCCAAAGTTCCCGTCTCTTTTGAGTTGCCAGTATTTTTTAAGGCAAGTAAGTGTATATTGATCATCACCCACAAAACCATTATCTGGACTTTTGACTTCGTAACGAGCTAATACTATAAGAACGGCATTACCTTCAGGACAATCTTTCATAGTTTCTCTATTGGGAAGGCAGAATATACCACCTATCTTGGCTTTGGTGACTTCGCCAATTTTGTACTCTAGCGCTACTGGAGTATCGTGCACATAGGCAGACAAATACCTACCATCGTAGGTTTTATGTACCTTTTTGTACACAACTTGCCATTTAGTTTTGTCTGTTTTCATGTTTATCGGCCTTTCTGTGGCGCTTGAACCACTCAACGCGTTTGTCTATTTTCGCGTGAATACGTTTAACCTCAAGCAATGGATCAGATTCTATAATAGCATCCCCATTTTCACTTTCACGTAAAATCTGTGGGCGGGGAATTGCCGTCATATTTTTAGCCTAACTTGAAAAATTGCCTTTGTCAAGAAAAAAATTCACTTTAACGTAGCTTCTCCAATCGAGGGTAATCGCCACCATTTAGCGAGATCACAATAGGTATGTATAAACGGGAAAATCCGGTC
>CAYHYQ010000134.1:0-1594 GCA_964360715.1 uncultured Candidatus Saccharibacteria bacterium | reverse complement strand
ATGCGATGCCCTATCTTTTGGCCCATGATAAGCTTCAGTTTCGGTTATCATCGCACGCACAATGCGCCTCCCTTGCCGGCGAACAAGGTACTTGCCCAGCAAATCCGCGGCTACTACAATCGTCGGTCGGTTGAAAAAACTTTTCCGCAACGGGTCATTCATGCTGACAAGTATACCCGACTGAAAGAAAGGCGCCCCGCCGCCGTCTCCAAAGGCATGAGTCAGAAACAAGCAACAGGAATAGGAATACCAGCCGCCGTTTCAATCTGTATCAGTTTTGCGCTTCTCTCGGCACTTGGAGCGGGATTTTTTAGCGAAATACCCGATACGGAATTTGAAACTGATCTTCTGTCAATCTCGAAGGCCATTGCCCACGAAAAGGATCCCCGGTTTCTCATTGGCAGCCTTCTCGTTCTCCCTATAACAGCGGCTGGGCTGATGATACTTGCACCTCGGATACTTTCTTTACGACTAAAACTCGCTTCCGTTCGCCCAAACGCACTTTCCTACGGCCTCCTCCCGCACGGACGATCGCCCCCCGGTCGAGGGTGGTCATTATCCGTGTAACACGAGCGTATGTATGGCAATTTCTTAAACAAAACTCTCTCAACCCTTATTCTGGCCGGAATTCTTGGAGGAGCAACTCCGGCTCTCGCCCACTCCAGTTCGACTAAGGCAACATCGACACTAGCGACCTCGACGAGCCCGCAGGGCAAACATTTCGACCGCGCGTGCATGCAAACGGTGATTGACGCACGGGAAACCGCGTTAATCGCCGAGTGGGCCGCGTATACTGCCGGTATAACCTCGGCCTACTCGGCCCGAAAAGCGACACTTCACAGTGCGTGGGACATAACCGACCGGAAACAACGCCGGGAAGCAATCCGCGCCGCATGGCGGGTGTTCGAAAAATCAATGCACACCGTACGGGCAGATTGGAAAAAAGCCCGCCACGACGCGTGGCAAAAATTTAAAAAGGACAGAAAATCCTGCAAAAATTCCGGCGACGAAAATGAAAGTGAAGAAAGCGATCGGTAAAGACTGCTAGTGGAAAAACTCCCGCACTGTCAGGCGGGAGTTTTTTAATGGCTATCTGCACATCGCTGACGTAAAAAACTGCTCAAATATATTATGGCGCTCCGCTAATTGGGTATTTAAAAAGCTCCGTTGTGGGACGGAGCTTGTGATATGGGTTGCTGTATTTATGCAGCAGCAGGGTCTTTTCCGAAGTAATTTTTTGGCAAATTAGGGAGTGGCGGTAGTTCCGTTACATGTACGTCATCATGGACACACTGTTCGGCGAAAGAGATAATCGCTCTCGTATCCGTGTCTTGATCACATACGACAACAATTGCCCCATCTTCTGCGACGATGACACGGCCCTCCGTTTCATGTTGCTCCTCGCGCCATGGCAGAGAATGACGCTTGATCGCCGACTCAACGTAATTGCAGAAAACAACTTCGGGGCGACTGGTTAGAAGAACATTCATACTACGATTACTCTACCACGGATGATTAAATTATGCAACTGATTGACACGTAACACCTCACAACTCTGAGTAACAGATGTGGATAAATACCCAGATTTTTCAAG
>CAYHYQ010000133.1:0-1610 GCA_964360715.1 uncultured Candidatus Saccharibacteria bacterium | reverse complement strand
TAAAATCGCCGCGCCCATATTTCTGGCCGAATGCAGAAAAATAGGGTAGGGGTACTGGATAGTTTATCGCCGGTTCAAGGTGTGGCCATGCGCTGGATAATTCTTTTAGGTGATTCAAAAGGGCGTCTCTTTTTTTTGTTCTAACAACATAACGGTACCAAACGCGTTTTGTATCGGAACACTCACTGGGCAAAATGAGGTCGCCGACGCCGTATAAGTGGTGGGTATAATATTCGGCGATTCTTATCCGGTGCTCGAGCCACTGGTTTAGGAAAGGAAACTTGGCAATCAGTGCCGCCGCCTGAACCTCATGGAGCTTTGCGCTGATTCCTACAGTGGGGTAATCGCGGTAGAGAATACGGCCACCGTAAAATCGCGTCCGATCCAGCTCATCGTAAAGACCTCTATTGTTAACCACGATTGCCCCAGCGTTTCCTGGAGCGGCAAAATGTTTTGTAGATGAAAAGCTGAGACAGCCAAGGTCGCCGATTGTTCCAACAAATTTCCACTTTCCATCTATTTTTATCTGTGCCCCAAATGATTGCGCCGCATCTTCAATGACGAGGAGCGAATGTTCCTTGGCGACCCGCAGTATTGCCTCCATCCCAATTGCGGGCTGACCATAGAGATGGGCAACAATTATTGCTTTAGATTTGGATGTGATTTTCTCCTCTACTTTTGTCGCATCAATGGCACAATCTTCAGTTCGTATATCCGCAAATACAGGATTTGCGCCGACCCATGGAACACAACTTGCGGTAGAGATAAAGCTTAACGCCGGCACAATCACTTCATCTCCACGATTGATTCCCGCTGCCCTGAGCGCAAAAATTAAAGCTTCGGTACAGCTATTAACACCGAGCACGGGAGAGCCGCCAAGATATCGGGAAATTGCTTCCTCGAAGGCTATCACTTGCGGCTGTTCTGTAGATGCACGGTAGGTTTTACGGTCGATCACTCGACAAATAGCCTCTTTTACCAGTGCTTCTTCCAACGCACGCGGAGATGAGTTTTTGTGCTTCGTGTAAATTGATGGCGACATATTTATTTTTATAAAAATTAATGCGCTGGTGAGAAAATGAGCAAGAGAGTTTTGACGCCTGTTTTAATAAATGCCAAAAACAGCTGAAGTTTGTCAAACTAAAATATATTTGATATGTTTTATCCGTAGATTATAGCATAACAGCGCTATTTCCGCAAAAGTAATGGGTGATATACGTCGCATGAACTGTTTTCCGAAGTTTGCCCTTACGACTATGTGTGTACTTGAGGTAACTACGGGTCAAAGCTCACGGCATTAACCGTTAGTAAAACGCATTAGGAGATCCCATGTTCAATATATTTAAGAAGCGGGCGCCAAAAGAAAAACCCGTATTACGACAAAGAGTTTGGATCAACGACTACCTTGCTATGCAAGTAGTTTTGGCTTTGGAGGAAATAGGATTTTTCAAGGCACTACAAAGGGGTAGAATAAAAATCCATGATCTTTCGCGTGAATTACACGTCGACAAACACCTTTTAGAAACTTGCGCCGATTTTTTATGGTCTACTACAGAAATTCTAGAAAGGGATGGTGATTACCTTGACCTGAAACAAGACAATTTCTATAA
>CAYHYQ010000132.1:0-1630 GCA_964360715.1 uncultured Candidatus Saccharibacteria bacterium | reverse complement strand
AACGGCCCGCGCATTACAATCTAATTTTGAGCGTATGTGGACGGCTGTAATCACCGGTCGTAGGCCGCAGTTTGTAAAACCGAATTTTGAGCGCATGTTCAGTATTTTGACTTCAGCGCCCTGGCCACGTCAAAGATTTATACGCCCGGTGATTCTTGAGTATATTCATCGCGCCACGCAATGCATATATATTACAACACCTTATTTTATTCCCGATCTGCGGCTTTTTCAGGCGCTGCGTCGCGCAGCCCGGCGCGGCGTTGATGTGCGTGTTTTGATTCCGGCAACTTCAGATCACAAGTTCGTCCAACGCGCCGCTGAATCATACTTTAGCGTTTGTTTGCGTTCCGGTATCCGCATCATTCGTTATACGAAGCGATTTATTCACGCTAAAACAATTAGCATAGATGACCAATGGGCCAGTGTCGGTAGCTGTAATTTTGACAGCGCCGGGTTTTTATATACGCACGAAACCAACATTGCTTCAACACAAACAGAATTTGTACGCACATTGCGTGAGCAGTTCTTAGCAGATTGTCGTCATAGCCGAGCAGTTAGTTTGGCCGTGTGGCGACGCCGGCCAATGTCGCATAAAATTATAGAACTACTTACCTGGCCATTCCATCGGTTCATCTGATTTGCCTATTGTTCCATGAGTGCGTTACCGTATGCGCATGAAGTCGCGTTACAATGTGCAATTGGCCGCCACCTATAATCGTATTGCCGAGGATTGGCATCGCGAGCACAAAAGCGATGACTGGTGGATTGAAGGCACGAATGAATTTGCACAGTTATTGCCATCCAAGGCCACGGTGTTGGATGTTGGTTGTGGTGCCGGTATAGAATCAAAATATTTAGCAAGCAAAGGATTACAGGTGACCGGCATTGATTTTTCGCAGAATATGTTAGTAATTGCCCGCCGTGAAGTGCCAGAAGCTACATTTACCCTCTGTAGTATTGAGGACTCCGCATCACTTCAAAAAACATTCGATGGTGTTTTCGCACAGGCCGTACTACTGCATATTGCGAAAGCAAAAGTGAAAACTGCGATTCGGACACTTGTATCGCTCATTAAACCCGGTGGGTTAATATATATCGCAGTGAAACGTCGGCGCGCGCGCCAACCCGAAGAACACATTATTGAAGAAGATGACTACGGCTATACATATGAACGGTTTTTCAGTTATTATGAACCGGAAGAAATAAAAAAAGCCATGCAAGCCGCGGGTCTTACCGTCTGTTATGAAGATATCGGCGAGTACGGCAGTACCAAATGGTTGCAAATAATTGGCCGTAAACAATTATGAGAATTGTGCTTGGCTCATCATCGCCTTTTCGCAAACGCGCGCTTGAAAAAGCGGGTTTTGCTTTTACCAGCGTATCGCCTGACATTGATGAAAAGCAAATTCGTTTTGATGATCCTGAAAAATTAACGCGTACCTTGGCCGAAGCCAAAGCCCAAGCCGTTGTTAAAAAGTTACACGAACCGGCTATTGTTATTGCGAGTGACCAAGTTGGTTGGTTTCAGGGAAAAATTCTTGAAAAACCGGCTACCGCCGAAGAAGCGCGCGCAATGTTACAAAGTTATCGGGGCCAGACCTTGGAATTTTACGTCGCCGTGCATGTTATA
>CAYHYQ010000131.1:0-1647 GCA_964360715.1 uncultured Candidatus Saccharibacteria bacterium | reverse complement strand
AAATCGCCATAGATAAGTACCTCACGACCACTCTCTCACGAAAATGCGATATTTTGGTTCCCGTTCTACAACGGAAGCACCACCCCTCTGCGCGATGGTACGCTAGTGATTTACGACTCAGGCAGCCATTTCAATTGCACGTTCACCCTGCAATACTCCAGTTTCCGGTTCCGATTTTTTTTGAACAATATCTTTATACAGCACAACTTTGATAACAGTACAAAAGTAGTAAATACCCAAAAGAAAGATCGGCAGAAAATCCAATGTGTTCCACGTCAATGCATACCAAAAGCTAACTACTACCCAGGCGGTTGCCGGAATCAAATTGAATATCACGACACAAGCGCGAAACATGCTGTACTTACTGTCTTTTTTGTGAACCGCGCCCGTTGGGTGCCATTCCATTGCCTTGTTGGTGATGCGGTCAACCAGTGCGAAAAAGTGCGCCCATCCATAGACGAGTTTAACCGATGCAGTTTCAATACCATATGTTACCCTATGCCAAAGAGGAAAAACGATGTGCATATAAACAAACGAAGGAAATATGAGGAAATAATTAATAATCTTTATTTCGTCAGGTAAGGCAAACAGCATGATAAGAGGCACAATGGGCGTAAAAACAACATAAATTGCCGTGTGGATATAGTACATGAAGCCACAGCCGTAGCACATGCGAGTTCTCAAGGTTAGTTTTGTGTTCCAAAATCCGCGCGAAGTGAGCAAACTCATTGAACCCATACACCAGCGATATTGTTGCTTGAAAAATGCTTTGAGTTCCGATGGGCATAGTCCTTTTGCTAAAACTATGGGTATGTACAACAAGTGCCACCCTTTGCGCCTCAACTCGAAACCCGTGTGTACATCTTCCGAATGTTCGATAAGAACCGTACCGCCGATGGCTTGAAGCGCCTGGCGACGGTAAATTGCGTTACTGCCAACGCAAATTGCTCCGTCATGCGTTTGTCTTGATACTTGGATTGCGCGATAAAAAAATTCCTGCACAGCTCCCGCGCCACGTTCAAGCCAGTTCTGTTTATTGCTTACTTCAAAATACTGCGGAGATTGTATAATACCTAAATTAACATCTCGATAAAAATATGGAAGCATTTCGTTAAGGAAATCATGCCGAGGTCTAAAATCGGCGTCAAATATGGCGATAAATTCTCCAGTTGAATTTTCAAAACCGTGGCGTAGATTGCCGGCTTTTTTAAACCAGCCCTTATTCGGTCGGGCATGATAATGGAACTTATAACCATGAGCGAGTTTTTTCACTTCATGGCTGTGCGCATCGTCGAGGCAGTGAACATCTACTATCCCACGATAGGTAGATTTCAATTCCGTAACACCATTCCACGTATTTTTCAATACTTCTATCGGCTCTCCGCATGTCGGCAAAAATACATCAACGTGCGGATAATTGTTTGGCTTCCACTCAGCCACAATGCGCTTGTGTTTTTCGACATCAAAATCTTTCGGAAATAAATTTATCCGTAATGAAAAGAGAAAGTAAAATATTGTGTAGCCGAGAAGAAAAAAGAACGGATAAAGCCATTCTCTTTCAAGATACAGTTGGCTGGCACTTATTGTGATACAAGTAAAACTAATAACCGAAAAGAACGTCAAGATATTTACACGACGTTTTATATA
>CAYHYQ010000130.1:0-1654 GCA_964360715.1 uncultured Candidatus Saccharibacteria bacterium | reverse complement strand
TATGAAGAATCTTTGGCCAGTATTAGAACTTCGTTACAAAGAAACATAGAAGAAATCCACTTGGCGTTTGGTGATAACTTTATAAAGCGTCTGGAA
Source organism: uncultured Candidatus Saccharibacteria bacterium (assembly GCA_964360715.1). Lineage (GTDB taxonomy): Bacteria > Patescibacteriota > Minisyncoccia > 2-02-FULL-40-12 > IGHO2-01-FULL-4-A > CAYHYQ01. The sequence goes on along the minus strand of CAYHYQ010000130.1, from coordinate 1,558 downwards.
AAAAACGGTGTGCGTTCAACCGGTGATTTAAAAGTCAGAGAGCTTGCTCAATTATTGTATGAGGCACGTTTATTGATGGAAGAATCCGCCAAAAAGAATAAACAAGAATATGCCGTATAAAAAAGTTACTCTTGAATTACAAAAATTAAAGAATCCGGAGAAAATCGCCGCGTATCAGCGGTTTTTCAAAACGGCGAAAGGGGAGTATGGCGAAGGCGATATATTTTTGGGCATTACCGTGCCGCTTCAACGTGCCGTGGCATTAAAAAATCTTGATTGTAGTTTCTTCGACATTGAACGCTTACTGAAAAACCCGATTCACGAATACCGTTTTACCTCACTTGAAATTTTAGTGGCGCAGTACGAACGTGGTAATGAAAAACAACGTAATATTATTGCAAAGTTTTATTTACAAAACTCCGCACACATTAATAATTGGGATTTAGTTGATACTTCAGCACCATATATTCTTGGTCGAAATCTGTTTGGTAAAGAAGCATTGCCGGTTTTGCGAAAACTGGCGTGTTCAAAAAACCTATGGCAAAAGCGTATCGCTATTATTTCGACACTGTATTTTATAAATCAAAACCGATTTGATGAAACGCTTGTGATAGCAGAGATGTTGTTGGACAACACGCATGATCTCATCCATAAAGCCATTGGCTGGATGTTACGCGAAATATATAAGCGTTCACCAAAAACAACCGAAGATTTTTTACGCACACATTACGTACGCGTGTCGCGTATGACGTTGCGGTATGCCATTGAACGCATGTCTACTACTTCACGTTCACGCTGGTTAGCCGGTGATATAAAGATTCTATAAAAAAACCTCTCCGATTATACCGGAGAGGTTGTGACTGTCAGACGTGCGACGCCGCATCATCAACAAGAAGAGGGTAATCGAGCGTTTTTTCGATTTTTTCGGCATTCTCGCCTATGGCTTGCAAGAGATCAGCCATAAGGTGCTGGCGTTCACGGTATAAGCGTAAGGGTTCGGTTTTCTCAAATTGTTCACAAATTGCCGCCGTGATGAACGGCATGAGCATCGAATAGTCGCCGTTGACCGTTACCGTTTGGTGGCGAAACGTTGCGGGGTTAATCTTACCCCAGGAAACCGCTTCGCTTGGCCAACACGATACCAAACTGCCTTCAGTGACCGGCGCCGAGACAATTTGCGCGTCGTAGTCGAAACCCTTGATGTTAGGTAAGGAAAAAATCTGTGATAGCGTCGGTTCCGGTTGGAGACAATAATTTTTTTGCGTACCGCCACCCAGAATTATAATGCCGACACGTTTGTGTGCGGAACGGAATAAGCCCCAGTAGTGATAAGCACACGACTCGAAAACGTCTTTGTGAATGTCGTAACTGAAGTCGTATTTCAGACGCCCGATCTGGGCCAAAGCCCAAAGTTTGACAGAGTTTAGAAACGTGCTGCCATCGCCAGGCGCCGCAATGAATAGGGGAATATCTCGTTCACGGCAGAAACTGGTGAGTCCCTGTGGCACACCGACATGTTTTTCCTGTGCCGCATAGTACCGTCCCAGCCGCCAGTTGC
>CAYHYQ010000129.1:0-1686 GCA_964360715.1 uncultured Candidatus Saccharibacteria bacterium | reverse complement strand
AGCCGCGTATTTTAAATTTATTCGCTTATACCGGCGCCGCCAGCATGATTCTCGCTCGCCAGGGTTGTAAAATAACCCATGTTGATGCTTCAAAACCGGCGCTTGATTGGGCCAATGAGAATGCAAAATTAAACGAGTTACCTGACACGGCTATTCGTTGGATGCTTGATGATGCCGTAAAATTTGTGCAACGCGAGGTGCGCCGTGGCAGTCAGTACGAGGGTATTCTATTAGACCCACCCGCTTTTGGTCATACACCTAGCGGTAAACTCTGGAAGTTTAACCGCGATCTCCCCGATTTGCTTAATAACTGCGCACAGCTACTTTCACCCGACGCCAAGTTTTTACTGCTCAACGGCTATGCCACAAATTCTTCTTCACTCGCAATCAAAAATCTATTGGAAGATACGATGCAAGCAACAAAACATACCGGCACAGTTGAACATGGTGAACTCTGCCTTACACAAAATGACGGCCGCATGATTTCCACCGGCATCTTCTCCCGCTGGAGTATTTGAGATTATACTCGAAAAAATAAAGAGCCCTAGGGCTCTTTATTTTTTCGATACTTCCTTATGCCACGTCCGGTGCGGCGACAAAGTCAGCGGAGAACTTATCCTGCCATGCTTTGCTATCTTCAGGTGTCATCTTATTCATCTCATCTAATACTTTCTGATGAGCTAAGTCGCCCCGACTGGTCATTTCTTTGACATGGGCTGTGCCTTTATCCATCATTTCTTTCTCGGCCGCACCATGTATCTCGGTAGCGCATGGGCCACCCATTGCCTGACAAGTCATCATTTTCATAACGCATCTCTCCAACTTTCGTACATATGCCCGCTATAGCTGACACATTCACAAAAGAACGAGCGTATTACCCAATATAGCAACCTACAATTATACTTCTTATATAAAACTATAGCTAGAGCGCTTATCGAGTTGTTAGATAATGGTTTGCGTGCAATTATGTTACACGTTTAACAACGGATATATATCAAAAGCTACTTCTTCGTAAGGATGAGCTCTTTTCATGGCTGTAATAACTTTTTTAAGAATTGATTTGTCACATACAAATTCTATCCGCTCTTCGCGTACCAATTCTATCTTGCCAACTTTACCGATGGCCGGATGCGCGCCTTTTAATGGCAAGAAATAACCTTTGCCCTTTGTTGAGAAAGAGCAGTGACTGTAATTACCAATTTTACCCGCACCAGTGCTACCCATTGCCTTTCTAACAACCTCAGCATGTGTTTCTGGCACGAATACTACAATTTTTACATTACTAATATGCTTTGCCATTTTAATATCTCTCTAATAATCTAATAAATAGTTTAGGTCATTGCATTCCTGATTTAATAAATATATCAGGAATAAATTTTATAGTAAAGATTAGAAAGGAAATTGGAAAAAGCTGTTTTATTCTTTCGCATTTGATACCATTGAAAACTTTAATCCTTATCTTGTAAGTTGTGTGGATAAGCTATTAGCTTGCAAGCTGAAATAGGCATATATTATATATAGCATTAACACACCGCTTACGAGCGGCGTCAAAACTTCATGATACGATTACGATTTGTGAAACTGTACTCTGCGGGCGCGGCGATATTGATAGGTGTCTTGTTTGCGGCAGTACCGTTGGCAATGGCACTCTCAATAGGTAGCGGTGACGTTAGAATCACGGTTGAT
>CAYHYQ010000128.1:0-1768 GCA_964360715.1 uncultured Candidatus Saccharibacteria bacterium | reverse complement strand
CGGTATTGCCGCGTCGGTTGAAAGCGGTGCTTCATTATCAACGGCGTTTGGGGATTATGATTTTGTTTTCGACAAACTTTACGTTAATTTGGTAAAGCTCGGTGAAATATCAGGTAAACTTCAGCAATCGCTGTTATATTTAGCCGAATACCTAGAGCGCTCCGCGGCGTTAGCTTCAAAAATAAAAGGCGCACTGTTTTATCCCGCATTTGTTTTGGCGGCGATGGTTGTCGTGGGTGTTATCATGATGACCACCGTTGTGCCGAAACTGCTCGGGATTATTAAAGATTCCGGTGTAACCAATCTGCCATTTTCAACAAAAGTTCTTATTGCAACATCCGATTTCCTAAATAACTATTTTATTCTGATGCTAGTCGTGTTTCTGTTGGTGGTTATTGCCATCTACTACTATTGGCACACGCAGTCCGGTCATCGTTTTTTCGATAATCTGAAAATACACATTCCGCGGTTCGGTTCTATAATCCGTAACTTATATCTGGCACGCATTTCCGAGACGCTGGCCACGCTTATTAAGGCCGGTGTACCGATTCTCGAGGGCTTAGTCATTACCGCCGATATCGTCGGTAATGATATCTATAAAGAAATACTTTTGCTGGCGCGCACGAATGTACAAAATGGTGGTACAATCTCTGAAATTTTCGAAAAACATGCCGAGTTTCCGCCACTGGTTTCTTCAATGCTTGAAACCGGTGAAAAAACCGGTCGTTCCGATTATATGTTTGAAAATGTATTCAAGTTTTATAAAACCGAAGCCGAGAATAGCATTAATAATCTTTCGACGCTTCTCGAACCCGTTATCATTCTGATTCTCGGCGTCGGCGTCGGTTTTTTGGTGGCCGCTATCTTGCTACCGATCTACAGTTTAATTGGCGCTTAAGTTATTATGTTGATAAACACACATAGCCGATCTATATAGAGCGGAGTATACTAGGGGATAGTAGCTAATCGGGAAACATGCATCTTGCCGACGGATTCGGTGTCGTCCGAGAACGCCGTGCCTGCTGTTTTCGATGATTTTCATGTTCTCATCGCTGTCTCTTCGTCGAGAAAACAATTTCAAGGGTTTCACATTGGTCGAATTGCTGGTGGTTATCGGCATCATCGCTGTTTTGGCAACGATACTTTTGTTGCAACTCGGTACCGCGCGTGCAAAGTCGCGCGACGTAAAACGTATTGCCGATCTTAACCAGATACGTTCGGCTGTCGAAGAATATTTTGATGACAACGGCAGTTATCCGCCGACCGCTGTTTTTACCGGTAGCTCAAACGCGCTCATTCCTCGTTATTTGCAAAGAGTTCCGGTTGATCCGTTGGCGCCTGTGCAATGCTTAAGTTATATAGGTTGGTCGCCGGCCGCACCTTGCTACAACTATGTATTCGCGCCAGGATCAAACCCGACGCGCTATCATCTTTGGGCAGAACTTGAACAGTTAAATCGCAATGCTTTTAACTCGGATGCGGATATTAATTCATTGACAAATCCGGCGTTCAGCGGACATAGCGGTGGCGCTGCGGTTGATGGTACAGTTGAAACCTGTCTGTCAACATCAGACATTGACTGCTTATTCGACCTCGGCCAGAGTCAGTAGCTTATCGTGTTATTGTTTCTTGTTATTGCGTTTATACTCGGAACAATTATCGGTAGCTTCATAAATGTTGTTATCTATCGCGTGCCCCGATCGCTTTCCATAGCATCGGGGCGTTCGCGTTGCACAACATGCAGTGTGGCCATAGCGCCATATGATCT
>CAYHYQ010000127.1:0-1824 GCA_964360715.1 uncultured Candidatus Saccharibacteria bacterium | reverse complement strand
TATAAGAGATAATGAATAGCGCGGCAAGCATTGCGGCGGCGGCGGTCTGTGCGCCATAGGTTGGTTGAATACCGGCCGCGTCAAAAGCTACACCGACACCCAGCGGTAGCAGTAACGCCGACATAAAATAGAATGCCTGACTAACGCCATGCGTGCGCGCCGCGCGATCTAAGAATATAGCCGCAACGTAAGCCAAAATACCCATACCCAATGTCAGAAGAATATGTAACGCCGTAGAAAGCAGAGTCCAGCGTTGCCAAATCAGTACACTAATACCAAAGACCATCACCATCCCGCCAACATAGTACAAGATTGAGGCCAAACGAAACTGTGAAGCATTAAGAGCTTTTTCTTGGGCGGTACTTTGCAATAATGATTCTACATCTGTACGTGAAACAGCACCTGTAGCCAATTGTTCGCGCAGTGCAGTTAATAATTCTTGTGTATTCATAATAGTTAGCGATTAACCCAACCGTGCGTTACCCAACCTAGAAAACGCGGCGAATTGCCGTAACCGTAATATGAATAACTGGACGTTGCGGCCGGTACTATAAGTTTAATCTCAAATTTTGTGTTGTGACCGCTAAGATAATACTTCCTGGCTTCACCATTAAAACGAGAGACACCATCATACATAAGCTCCATCATGCCGCCCCCACCGCCATAACTATAAGTATACTGGTAGCCATCGGGCGCTTCATTGCGATCATCTATTGTGAGTAGCTGTGCTTCACCCAAGGTTATTTCACGAGCTTCATTTTTAATTACATCGTATAAATACAATTTGAGTGGCGGTTGATTTATAACGGGCATATTCGGTGACGGTGTGGCAGTCGGTGGAAACATCACGATCTTGCCATCGCGTACTTGGTATTGCGGTGAATATGAAGAGTATCCGCCACCCTCACCGCCGGCCAGATATACAAAGCTGTATTGCGGTTTAGGCGCAAACCAACCCGGAATAAAGGCAATACCGGCAATAATAAGTACCATTAACACCGGAATACCCAGACCGATATACAATGGTAGTGATTTTGTATTCATTACGTTAGAAAGTCCCGTAAACAAATGTTGACTTGAAAACACATCTTCCAGGCAAGCATTTTCTAACGGGATTCATATATAGAAAGCATAGCATTTCAAAAGCCAAATACAACCGTTCAATAGCGTTATCAAAAGAAAAGACGCCTTGCGGCGCCAGAGATGCTTCTACAGGAGCTGAGCGATAACCGCCCGCCAATCCGCGACCGGAGTCACAAAACCGGAACGAATCAGTTTGGCGTAACGGTTGCGTTCTTGCGGGTTACTGCCAAACAAAAAGCGGTGCGGCACGGTGGTTAAATAACCAAGCACCTCGGCCCGATCGTCAATGAAATGGGTGATACCCAGTTCATGACAAATCGGCGCTTTCTCGTGCCGTTGGTAGCAGAAACGGATATTCTCCGCCTGCATGCCCGTCAGCTTGAAAAAGTTGTGGTGCTCCAGCCATTCCAACGTACGATGTTGAATATTCCTACCGCACTTGGAAACGATAAATGTACGCGCGGAACCAAAACGCTTGCTTACAAGTTGTGCGATGGCCTCAAACGCATTCGGTACGGCCGTTGTGGCAAGGTAATTAGCCCCAAAAAATGCCGTATCGCTTTTGTCATTGGCAATGCGATCAATAATCACACCGCCGACATCAATGCCCAGTGTTTCAGCCCGTGCAACTACTGTAGTGCTGTTCTGCACTTTATTTCTCCTTTTTTATTGTTTTTAATGTTCAATCCTAATGTCTCATCTGAATCAGACCACTCTGTTAAAATGAATTCATGAAAAAAA
>CAYHYQ010000126.1:0-1855 GCA_964360715.1 uncultured Candidatus Saccharibacteria bacterium | reverse complement strand
AAACGTTAACCTTACTTGACGAAATGCACGCGATACTGGGCGTAGTACCGCAGACACTACCGGAAATACCCGAAATGGTTACTAAATTAGCTATTGAGCGCGAAGAAGCGCGCGTTACCAAAAATTATGCCGCCGCCGATTACCTGCGCCAACAAATCGAAGCCCTCGGTTACCGCATAGACGACACCAAATACGGCCCCACCGTCCGCAAACAACGCTAGTTTTTACACCCCTCATCAAAAGCAGGTTTTAATTCAAAATACCGTACGGAGTAATCTTACTAATACGACGAACGCGTAGTTATATTTGCGTTGTTTGAGCGCAGCGAGTTCGCAAATATAACTGAAACGCGAAGTAAGTATTAGTTAATTATGCAGTTAGGTATTGGGAATTGAAACCTGCGATAATTACTTATCCACAAGCATTAAACAGTTAATGCTTAAAATGTATGGCTTAACGACTTTATTTTGGGTTATGCTTGCAGTACCTATGGCTGAACGTAACGGCAAACTCACCGCCGATAAATTGCCGCCGCAGAATCTTGAGGCCGAAAAAAGCTTGCTCGGCGCGCTTTTGCTTGATAAAGAAGCAATCCATAAAATAGTTGATATCACCACGGCCAAAGATTTCTACAGCCGCGCGCATCAAATTATTTTCGAGGGTATGTTACGACTCTATAATAAGCAGGAACCGATTGATTTACTGACGGTTTCAAATACCCTGCGTGAGAATAATCAGCTTGACGGCGTGGGCGGTGTTGCTTATTTAACATCGCTCATCAATGCCGTGCCCTCATCGGCACACGTTACCAATTACGCCAAGATTGTTGAGCGCAAATACATTTTGCGCGAACTCATAGACAGCGCCAATCACATCATCGGTCTCGGTCATAAAGAAGATTTAGATCTTGAAGTAATGCTTGATGAGGCCGAACAAAAACTTTTTGCTGTCACGCAAAAATCAACGATACAGGCCTTTCAACCGCTCACAAAATCATTAAATGATGCGTTTGAGCGTCTGGATAGCTTACATAAAGGCGATGGCGCCATCCGCGGGGTTTCAACCGGCTTCGTTGATCTTGATAATAAAACCGCCGGCCTTCAGCGTTCAAACTTGATTATTCTGGCCGCGCGGCCCTCGATCGGTAAAACCAGTTTAGCCCTAGATATCGCCCGCCAGGCCTCAAAGCACACACAAGTCGGTATCTTCAGTTTGGAAATGTCACGCGATGAAGTAACCGATCGTATTCTGGCAGCTGAAGCCGGCGTGAGCTTATGGAAAATGCGCACCGGCAAGTTATCGCATAGCGGTGAAAACAACGATTTTGAAAAAATCGCTTTCGCGCTCGACCGCCTCGCGCAAAGTAAACTTTTTATAGACGACACCTCGGCGCCAACGGTATTGCAAATGCGCGCCATGGCCCGGCGCTTACAGGCCGAACACGGCCTCGGTCTGATTATCGTTGATTATCTGCAATTGGTACGCTCGAATCAAAATTATGAAAGCCCGGTCCAACAGGTAACCGAAATTTCGCGCAACTTAAAATCATTGGCGCGCGAATTGAACGTGCCGGTGCTGGCTCTCTCGCAGTTATCGCGGGCCGTGGAAAGCCGTCCCGATCAGCGACCAAAACTCTCTGATTTGCGCGACAGTGGCAGTATCGAACAAGACGCCGATTTGGTAATGTTTATATTCCGGCATGATAAGATAAATCGCGACCCGAATGCCGAAAAAACAAACATTGCCGAGATTATCATTGCCAAGCACCGTAACGGTCCGACCGGCGAAGTGGAACTTTATTTTGAAGAAGAAGCGGCATCATTTAAAGATCTAGCAAAGAATTTCTAGATATCTG
>CAYHYQ010000125.1:0-1858 GCA_964360715.1 uncultured Candidatus Saccharibacteria bacterium | reverse complement strand
CGGAGCTGTATTGCTTTACGCAAGGAGGTCGTGATCGAATGCCTTTGCGTCAAACTCATAACCGGCACCCAGCATTTCTACGAGCCGCCCGGCGTCGCGGCGCGCGTTGGCCAAGCACACCGATGCGCCCGGACTGGGTGTGGTGTTGAAGATGCACTTGTCACCGACAATAGTGACATCGCCCATCACCAGCTTGCCGCCAATGAGATCTACGATCTGCGGCCGGATACCGCCGGCACCGCGGCGAATCTTCAGATCACGGCCCTTAAGTGTCGGCACGATCTTGCGAGCTTCGCGCGCAAACAATCGCGGGCCGAGCCAGGGCAGTTCGTAGAAGAGATGCTTCACCACGTAACCCAGGATGGTCTTATTGTGCAGGATCTTCAGCAAACTCCAGAGCCCGCGCATACTGACCAAAGGCAAACGCAAGAAATCGGGTAACGTGCCGTACCGGAAACGCTCCATCAAAGGCAGAGGCATCGTCGTCGGCCCGAAACGCGTGTCATCCGGATTCAGAATGTCCGGATCGGCATGCGGCGCGGCAAAGGGCATATCCGGAATCTGCACCCGGTAAACCTTGCCCTTAAGCAACGGGCCGCCGGAGAAGAAACTGCCGGCCACGGGCAGAATCGCGTAGTCGAGGCCGTAGCCCAACTTCTGGGCGTAAAACAGTGAGTATGAACCGGCCGCAAAAGCCACGACCTTGGCCATACACGTGCGGTCACCGGCTTTGATGCAAAACTCATCACCCACCCGATAAATATCGGTTAGCGGCGTATTAAACACCGCCTCCATCTCCGGGTTAAGTCGCTGGGCCTCGGAGAGTAGCGTCTCGGCCAATCGCTGATAGTTGACAATGTAGCCCTGATCACTGACCAGCGCGCAAATTTCCTCGCGCGGATCCCGACCCTCAACTACCTTGGGCTCAATACGTTCTAACTCGGGGCGATACACCAAACGCAAATCCGGATAGGCCGCTTCGAATTCCCTGAAGCGCGCTCTTAGCGCGTCAACTTCGGTTGCACCTACCGCCAACACCATGCGATTGCGTACCTGCGACAGCAATGGATCGGAATGCTGACGACAGAAGTTGCGCAACATGGTTGCGGCACGCTTCACATCAAGCGCGTGGGCAAGGGTATAATTCGTTTCCGTACCCCCGTCATGGCTGGTCTGGGCGTTGTTCATCGGGTTACTATTCACCTTTCCGACCCAGTCCTCCTTTTCAAGCAACAGCACGCGCTTGACCGTCGAATACTTGGCCAGCGCGTAAGCCAGTGCCGTACCCGTGACCCCACCACCCACGATGACCACATCGTAGTTCTCGCGTTTCATAACTCTTCCTCCCTATTTGTTAAAAAACTTTGTATACTTATATTACATTATATATAGCATACTGTCAAATTGCTCAAAGTAAAAACCCTCCCGAAGGAGGGCTACGGCTCTGTTGGTGGCGGGCCGTCGGGAAACCAGATTAGGCGCTGACTAAAGCCGCCGCGGGCCCAAAGCTTTGGCTTCACGGATGGCATGCAGTTCAGGCCAGGCCTTGCCCGTACGCGCCACGAGCACTGACAATACGCAAGTTAATTCTGCAAGTTTGGCAAAATCGTCGAAACCGGCATATGCCTGGGCTTTTGACTCTAGTAATGCCACAAGATTTTCGACGGATTCGTTGGAGTCAATATGTAACTCCGCGCGCAGTTCAATGAGATCTTTCCACACCAGACCGCGCTCGGTAAGCACAGCATGGATGACTTCGGCAACGTCGGCCAGTTCTTCAAATTCACGGCTGACGCGATACTCTTCAATCTCTTCAATCTCTTCAAAGAGCTTGCGTAAAAGCGCGAGATGATAGGCC
>CAYHYQ010000124.1:0-1883 GCA_964360715.1 uncultured Candidatus Saccharibacteria bacterium | reverse complement strand
TATCTCTCAACCCTGAAAGTTTCGCTATGCGAAACACCAATCTTTCAGGGTTTCCGAGATATCCTCTAAATGACACTGGCTACTCTTTATATCGCATATTACATATTTAATTCCTTCAGCCAGCCGGTGACATCGGCATCGGAGGGCATGCGCCAATCACCACGGGGCGAAAGTGAGACCGAACCGACTTTCGGGCCATCAGTCATGACTGAACGTTTCCATTGATTACCGAAGAAGCGTGTAATAAAGAGCTTAAGCCATTTTTTCAATGTCGCTTCATCATATTTTTCTTTGAAGGCGAGTTTGGCCAGAAACAGAATCTTAGCCGGGCCGGTACCAAAACGGATAAAGTGGTACAGGAAGAAATCATGCAGTTCATAAGGCCCGATTAAATCCTCAGTGTTCTGGCTAATTGTATCATTTTTGGTACGTGTAAGTTCAGGTGAGATCGGTGTTGCTAAAATATCGGTGAGAATACTCTTAACATGAGCGAAATCCAGTTGGATACTGATCCAGCCAACCAGATAGCGCACAAGCGTTTTAGGCACGCCACCATTTACATTATAGCCGGAGATGTGGTCGCCGTTATAGGTAGACCAACCGAGGGCGATTTCAGATAAATCACCGGTACCCACCACTAAACCGCCGATATGATTACCCTTGTTAAACAGAAACATGGTGCGATAACGGGCCTGGACATTTTGAAACGTCGTATCTTCATCAATGCCATTATGGCCGATATCTTTTAACACCTGTGTCGAACCGGGTGCGATATCCATTTCTTCAATATGCGTGCCTAATTGTTTGGCAAGTTCAAGCGCATTGTTTTTAGTGCGTGAAGTGGTGCCAAAACCCGGCAGAGTGTATGCGTGAATATCAGTCAACGGGCGCTGTAGTAGATTACAGACGCGAACCATAACTAAGAGGGCGAGTGTTGAATCAAGCCCGCCGGAAAGCCCGATGAGCATATGTTTTGAATGTGTATATTCGATGCGTTTGGCCAATGATGCGGCTTGAATATTGAAAATTTCTTCGGTGCGGCGGTCACGTTCGACATTGTTGCTCGGCACAAACGGGTGCGCGTTAATGTAACGTGTAATCGGCGCTTGTAATTCAGGTAGCTCAAAATCAACAAAGCGAAATGCGCGCTTAGGGGTCTCGTGTACGGTCTCGCCCCAGCTCGACATGCGTGCGCGGTCAATAAGTAGATGCTCAATGTCAATATCGGCCGTTATAATTTCACCATCACGGGCGAAACGTTCGGACTGGGCAAGTAAGGCGCCATATTCGCCGATAATACAATGGCCGCTGAAGACAACATCAGTTGTGGATTCATGCACACCGCACGAGCTGTAGATATAGCCCACAATGGCTTGTGCCGATTGGTGAGACACCAAGCCACGGCGGTAATCGGCTTTACCGACAAGCTCATTTGAAGCCGATAAATTGGCAATGAGTGTGGCGCCATGCAAAGCCATATATGAACTTGGCGGAATCGGTACGAAAAAGTCCTCACAAATTTCAACCCCCAGAATCACTTCAGGGCGATTATGGGCGCGAAACAGCAGATCAACACCAAAAGGTATAGTTTTGCCGTCTATAATTATGTCTTTTGCCAATAAATCACGACCGGAGGCGAACCAACGCTCCTCATAGAATTCTTTATAGTTGGGCAGATATGTTTTCGGTACGATGCCCAGTATTGAGCCGTTATAAATGATAGCCGCGGCATTAAAAAGTTTACCTTCAAGTTCGATTGGTAAGCCAATAAGAATAACTGCCGGAATTTTTGTGCTGGCATCGCGTACGGTGCACAGGCCAGCAAGTGCTTGTGTAATAAGCGTACGGCTGTGAAAAAGATCGCCGCAGGTATAACCGGTTAA
>CAYHYQ010000123.1:0-1975 GCA_964360715.1 uncultured Candidatus Saccharibacteria bacterium | reverse complement strand
TCAGAAAAAAAGCAGTATTAACAGCGCAATTGGCCCAAACAGCAATGAAAGAACGAACCATCCACCGCCGGAACGATTCTTGCCCTGGGCAATCCCGGCGACAATCAGTGCTAAGGTACCCCAACCCGTAACAAACTGGTCGAGGTTAATCGGCGTAATGTTCATTGTGTATCCTCCCTTAAAACTACGCTACCATGTGCTATTATAAAAGTCAACTATTCGCTTCTTACGAATACGTTTGGTTAATATAACTAAATAGTATTTAAAGTCCTCAATAAAAGAGCAATTAGCTCAAATCGGTTGTGTTCTTCAATCGTGCCTGATTTATCAGTCAAAATTTTTTTATACAACTCCATATATTCAGCTTCCAATTTTTCGCGTTCCTGAGCGCGTTCATCAATGTCCATAGTACGATAACGCGTAACCTCTTGCGCATAGAACGATTGCGGATGCTGTATAAGAGAATCTGGTTGTTCTCGTAAATCAACCGTTATCGCCTCGACATCTTTCTGAATCATTAAATTACCATCAGGTTTAATATCTGTTTTATTACCAACCAGATACAGCGTATTCGGCGTTTGCGGCAGGTGATAGACACCTGTTTCGTCCAAGGGCGCTTCCACAATGCGTACGGCTTTTACACCTTGTTCATACAAGGCCTGTTTCAGTTTATGCCAATCATCATATAACGTCTGATATGAATAATCGCCATTATCTTCTTTGCCGATGTTACCGATAATAGTAACCGTGAGACCGGCGCGCTTTGTCTGATCCGGTTCGATCGCTGTCAGAATACGAGTAATAGTCACGGGCATATCATGGATTTTTTCACCTTCCTTCATTTCTTTATAAGAAAGTGAGGAGTGTCGCGGCGTCAAATGAATGAGTGATTTCCTATCACTGTCGGTGATAAAAAGTGTTGTGCAACCCCACATGCGTTCGGTAAAAATCATGCGCTCCGGCGAAACGACCGCGCCATTGCCGGTCTTAACTTCAATACTTGTCCGTGCTAAGTCATTACGCAAGTCATACATCTCGCCGCGTGAAGTTCCGATTTCTTTTGACTGTCCGAGAATAAGCGCGCGTTGCTCCGGATTACGCAAAGCCGCGCCGATTGCTTCCGGCGAAAACATTGCCTCATGCCCGATAAAATCTGGCGTGGGTGGCTTAGTAACTATAGGTTTCTCAAATGATGATTCTGATTCAAACATAAGTAAATTTGAATTCCGATTTCTGGCGGTGATGATGCCCGGAAGTTTGAACCGAAAGCGTGGCTCAAATTCAAGGATCTTGATAAAAGCATACGCGAACTACGAGCTATGTTCAAGCAACATCCTCAATGGTTTGATGTACCTAAACCGAAATCTGATAAAGGGCAAAATGCGGTTGATTATTCGATATAAACCAAAACCCCTCCAGCGAGTGGTTTTGGTGAGCTAGGTGTAACCTTTCTACCGCCATCATGGGTTAGCCTTGAAAACTGATTTTCTCTGCCTATCAGGCGCGTTATAAGCCAGTTTATTTTGCTCAGTTTGACCTATTTAAGTCTTGAACGTGGAGACTTATTTACCGGCTTCAAGCTCATTCCAATTTCTTGAGCTTTGGCCTGTACTCCCGCAACTGGTCTCTGAAGTTTCAGGCCAATGACTCGAGTAGGCACTCTACCTCCCATGCTTTTCAACTGTTTTACTTCAGCAGGAGCCCAAGGCTGACCAGATTTTGCTATGTATTTAGGTTTTGCCATATTTCTTAAAGTTATATTTACTAATTTCGACCTTTGTATAGAAGGTGGGGATAAACTAACTTGTATACCTTCTATTTATTTTCTATAATACTATTATGCTTACAAAAAAGCAAACGCAAGTCTTAGATTTTATAAAGGATTATATGGCAAAGCATAGCTATGCTCCCTCTCTTGATGAGATCAAGAAGAAGTTTAAGCTCGCCTCTGTATCAACAGCTCATTACTACATAA
>CAYHYQ010000122.1:0-1982 GCA_964360715.1 uncultured Candidatus Saccharibacteria bacterium | reverse complement strand
AGCGCGGCCTTTTGCCGTCGCCACCACAAAGATGGCTAAGATGATAATTAAACCGGCTAAATAGTAATACCAATGCCGCCACCACGGGCTATCACTATGCGTCCCACCACGTTTGTTGGCTGGATGTTCTTCGTTAGCCCAAAGCCGCGCGATGTCGCGACTTTTTTGTTCGGATGCGTGAATACGTTTGCGCAAACCCGCGCTCATGATGGTTGTTTTACGGCGCGCAAAAGAACTCGCGGAAGCCAGTGTCGCCATCGGAGCTTCGGCATCAGCTTCCGATTCATTAATCGTCAAAGCCGTATTCGGATCATCGTCATCTTCTTCTTCGTCCTCAAGATCTTCCTCATCATCTTTAACGTCTTCTGGATTAGAGTCGTCTTTTTTATCAAGTTTCATTTCCTCGGCTTTTAACGCTTCTCCCGTTGGTTCAATGCTCTCAAAATCTTCATCTTTCTTATCTTTGTCATCTTTCTTATCTTTCTCATCTTCTTCGTCATCTTCATCAGCATCGCTGTTATCACGCATATCAAGGGCGCTGGCAAGCATGGCCGCTTGATCAACAACCGGTTGAGGCGGTGTTACTTCGTGCTTTTTAGGTTTTTCAGTCATCGTGGATTGCAACAATTCAAGACCGTTATTCTTGGCGAAAAGAGAAACTATCGGATCGGTGGTCATAACACTGACCTTGCGGCCGGTTGCCGCCGCTTGAGCGCTTATTTGTTTAAAATATCCTTCATCGCGTGTGAAACGCGAACCGCGCGGAAATATAAAAATAACTTCTTGCGCCGGCGCGGTTGCAAACGTATCAAACACCTCTTCGAACGTATCACTCTTCTGAACATTGATAATTTTAGTTCCAGCCATTAGCGAAAGTATAGCACGTTCACGCGGTGTGCCACCGCAAACTGTTGAAAACCTGAGTTTTATTCAATAACCGCCTTAATACGCCGAATACCGGCTGAAGAGGCCTCTTCTTTTACTATCTTAAAGTGCCCGATAACGCCCGTATGCTCGACATGCGGTCCACCGCAAAATTCACGACTTACCATATCGCCTGTTTTCGGATCCATGATTGTATATACTGAAACCGTTTCACCGTATTTTTCACCGAAGGCGCCGATAGCCCCTAATTCGCGGGCTTGTTGCAGTGTCATAACCTCACGTTGCACCGGGATATCACGCTCAATCAAGTTATTTACCGTATCCTCAACTTTTTTTATTTCTTCCCCTGTCATTTTTTGCGGATGCGAAAAATCAAAGCGTGTGCGTTCAGCGGTAATATTGCTACCACGCTGAATCACATGTTCACCCAATACGGTGCGCAAGGCCTGATGCATAAGATGTGTTGCCGTGTGATAACGCACCACAATCTCGGAATGATCGGCCAAACCGCCCTTAAACAAACCAACAGCGGCCGTGCGCGATTGGTCTTGATGTTTTTCAAATTCTTTTCGAAATTCACCGTATTCCACTTTCTGGCCACGCTCGCGCGCGATTTCTTCGGTTAACTCAAACGGAAACCCGTGTGTTTCGTATAGTTTAAAAGCAACCGTGCCATCGAGCTGTTCAAGTTTCGCTATTTCTTTGAGACCCGTTTCAATTGTTTTACTGAATTTTTCTTCCTCACGGGATAGTTCAACTGTTATCGTTATTGTTTTAGCCGTCACGTCGGGATATACGGCGCTATATTGATTTGCAATGTGACTCACCAGCATTGTGCCAAAGTTTTCACGAATACCGAGTCCGCGCGCATAACGAATCGCGCGGCGAATTAAACGGCGCAAAACATAACCTTGCGTTTTATTACTCGGTATTACGCCATCGGCAATAAGCATTACCGCCGCTTTCATGTGGTCAGCAATAATGCGAAAATTTTTCTCGTTACCCACATATGTTTTACCGGATAAATGTGCAATGGCTTTTGTAATCGGTGCGAACGCGTCAGTTAGAAAAACATCCGGCTGATCATTAACCGCCAT
>CAYHYQ010000121.1:0-1989 GCA_964360715.1 uncultured Candidatus Saccharibacteria bacterium | reverse complement strand
TTTTGCCAATAATCTTTCTATTTTTTATACTTATTACTGAAGTACAAATCCATCCGATTAAAGATAATATAGGTTTGGTGCGTAAATATTCAGGGGTATCTTTGATAAATTGAGTGTAGCCAAAATATTTGTCATCGGTATCCGGGTAAGTGAGTTTATCTATTTTCGGAATAATTTTTTGGTTGGAATCTCTCATTCTCGCCATAAAGTGAAAAGGTGTTTCAACTGTTAATCGTATATACATATCGATGTCCTGAAGAGCTATTTGATCACGTATGTCTTCTCCAAAGATTAACTGACTAGCAATTTTTACATTCAGAATACCTTCTCGCGTCAGTAACTCGTTTTGGTTGAGGCTACATATTTGGACTAAAGAAATTAAGTATAAATCTATCTCTTTTTTAAATAGATTACGCGAGTATTTTGAAAAGAATGACTTTATTTTTTCTAACAGATTATGGTCGATGTGATTGTAAATAATCGCAATATCAATATCACTACTTTGGACAAACGATTTATCTGTATAACTACCAAGCAAATAAATCGAAACGATATTATTTTCAAATAAAATTTCTGCCAAGGATATGAAGGCTTCAATTTGTCGATCGATTTCTTTAATATTTGTTTTGAAGTACATGTTAGTTTTACTTTCTCTTAGGTAAAACCTTGTAAGGATATAAATAATTATATCAAGAAAACGAGCCAGGAGTAGTTTCCTGGCTCGGGGTGATGAAATGGTTTCCGCGGCAGGGCCGCTGAATTTTTTTATTATGCGAGGTCGCGCGGGTTTCATGCGCTTCTTTGTTTAAGGGCAGATGACGCCCTGAATTCCCGGGCACCACATGCTAACTGTCCCCCCACCCGATCGGGGGTTGCCTGGTTTGGCATTGACGTAGGCCGGATTAAACTGCACCACAGCGGCTTGTTCGGCCGGCGTCCATGTCAGGGTTGGTCGCATTGTTTTAACATGACCATCTCCGAACAGGAACGTAGAGTTACCGGCATGGTACTCTTCTGGTGCCCCGATGGGCAAACCCGTAGCTCCGTAACGGGGTTGGTTTCCTACTAGTATGGTACTAGAGAAGAACACCGAAGCGTTTCGGTTGTTGCCTCCAGATGTTGATTGTACGACTTCTGCAAGGAGGATAAATTGGGCAGGTGAAGTGCAGAAATCCGGATTTACCCCACAGTACATCATCGGAAAGTAGCTTGCGGGTGCATTCCCAACTGATGTAACGACCTGTCCCGGATGCATCATCCGAGCGTAGTCGTTCATGGCATAGTTTTGACCGACATCGAACTGCCCATTGCCGGCCCCCCGAAATGAGTTGTGGCAGCTCCACACGTTGTTGGTGTCGTTACCGCGTTGCTTTAGGTAGGGGAAGATCCCCTGACCGCTATCGGTCACCGCATTAGTGCCGGTGTTTCTCGTGGCGCTGTACCAAGCGGCCCCATTGATTGTGTTGCCAATCACGCCGCGTCCACCCGGATTTGGGTAGAACCCGTCGTAATCGGTTCCGTACATCGCGAATGCCGCACCGAACTGTTTAAGGTTCGATTGGCAGGCGGCTTTGCGTGCCGCGTCTCTGGCTTGGGCGAAGACGGGAAACAGAATTGCGGCCAGGATTGCAATGATTGCAATCACCACCAACAACTCGATGAGCGTGAACGCACGTCGTCGCATTTTTTAAGGTCCTTTCGGGACGAAGCAGGGTTGAAAACTGGCTCCAACCGCCAGCCAAATAGTAGCACTCAAACGTAGCGAAGTAAACGGATGCCGTCTAAAAATGAAAACGAGCCAGGAGTGGGTACCTGGCTCGAATCGCGGACGTAGACGGGTTACCGACTGTGCCGCCAAATTTCTTCGTCGGTGGCGAGGCGTTCGATAGCGTGCCATTCGACACATTGGCCGTTTTCGAAGTGAACGCGCCACACCGCTACTAGTCTACCACCGCTGTATGAAGTTACCTGCATATTACAGGTCAGGGA
>CAYHYQ010000120.1:0-1995 GCA_964360715.1 uncultured Candidatus Saccharibacteria bacterium | reverse complement strand
GGCGGGTGCCAGCTGTTCCTGTATCGCCTGGTTAGCGGCCGTGAGAAACAACATTTTAATGTGCTGGTCGTTGGCGGACGTGCTGGGTATGGTACATTGATCGCAAAACTGCGTGGCATTGTGCCAACGATAACTCTGCGACATTTACAACGCGAACCCGGCATTTTCAGTGATCTGGCCGCCGTGCGTGAAATTCGCCAACTCATACGGTCGTGGCAACCCGATACTCTATTTTTAAACAGTTCAAAAGCCGGTTTTATCGGCGCTTTGGCTGCGCGCTGGTGGCCAGCGCCTTTATCTAAACTGCGCGTTATTTACCGCGTCGGCGGTTGGGCTTTTAATGACCCGCGCGGTAAAGCAGAAAATATGCTTTACCGCCTTTTTGAAAAAATATCAGCCCGGTGGAAAGATATTATAATTCTAAACAACCAACACGATGTGAAACAAGCACACACTCTTAAAATTCGTCCCCGAGAACGTATTGAGTTGGTGTATAACGGCATTGATCCTTACAAGATGGATTTTATACCACGCACTGAAGCACGCCTTGAATTATTGGCAAAATTACCGCGTCAGACAACACATCTTGCATCAAGCGAAATGTGGTTAGGCACGATTGCGAACCATTATCCAACAAAAGGTTTATGTTATCTTGTTGAAGCCATGGCTCATCTCAAAAATACAGCTACTGCGCTTGTTATTATCGGTGATGGTCCGGAAAGGTTAGCGCTTGAGAAATTAATACAAGAATATAACTTGCAAAATAACGTTATTTTGGCCGGCCGAATACCCGATGCGTATCGCCTTTTACCGGCATTCGATGCTTTTGTTTTACCGTCAGTCAAAGAAGGATTCCCCTGGGCGATCATCGAGGCCATGGCCGCAAAAATACCGGTTATAGCCACACGTGTCGGTGGTATTCCCGATATAATTACCGATCAAAAAAATGGACTTATCGTACCACCCGGTAACGTACCAGCGCTTGCCGAAGCAATTAATGCTTTAGTAGAAAATGAGTCATTACGCAACCGTTTAGCCATCGAGGGTAACCAAACTGTGCTTTTAGATTTTGATCAGCAAACAATGATCTCTCGCATAGAGGAACTACTCTAAATCATACCTATGTTGTAAGCTCTCAATAAAAAACCCGTTAAATTACGGGTTTTTTATTGAAGTTAGTACGCGATATCTATTTCCGTGTGACCACTGCACTGCGCTTCAAATACCTTCAGATCACCCTTTACGAATTGGCCGTAGGTTATTTTTGCCGTGACCGTGTAATGTTTCTGCGGCGTAATATCGGGATTCAAAGTTGCGGTAATTTGTTCACGGCCATGCGGCAAGGAAACACCCGAAAAGATATTGGGACCAATATTAAAGTCAGGTGCGGGTGAGATACTCCAATATACCAACCGGCTGGGATGATCAACATTATAATACGTCAATATCGAACCTTTACTTTGATAAGTATTGGCCGAGGTATACATTATGGTACCGGCTAAACTGCACGTTGCCGGCGGCAATGTGCCAATCATTGAATCGGGTGTTTTAGGTTTTGTTGAAACGACCGGCGTTTGCGATGTTACCGGTTTTTTCGTGCTTGTTGGTGAAGCTACCGGTGATACGAGGGCGGATGACGATGGTTCTATAGATGACGACGGCAAAGCAGTTGTATCGGGTACGGTCGTTTGTGAACGCAAAACAACAACAAGTATCAATATAATACCGACAGCCAAAACGCCGAACCAAAAGGGATTTTCTTTGAATATAGACATAGTGTCGTCTAGTATATCGAGTAAAATCATGTCTGGCAAGGGGTATTCGGGCAAACCAAAAACCGCCCGAAGGCGGTTTTTGGTTTCCGATAGCTTGGCCCGAAGGCCTCACTACCAAAGCTGGATTAGAGCTTCGAGAACGTCGGACCGTTCATAGGCAGTAACCGGAGCACGGTTGTCGTTGAAGCCGTATCGGCATCATTGACTGAACCGGTCGAGT
>CAYHYQ010000119.1:0-2038 GCA_964360715.1 uncultured Candidatus Saccharibacteria bacterium | reverse complement strand
ATGATGCGGCGCGCTTCGGCACCGGTGAACATGTCGCCGGAAGCCCGATGCACAAGCACCACTTCCTTATTCTCCTGAATCGTTTCCCGCTTTGCAAAGCGATAGAAGACACGTCCCTTCTGAAAGCGCAGACCGCGACCCTGGATGAAGTCACGACTGCCGATCTTCTTCGACTTCTTACCATCCGCGATTGCACCGACGTCATCCGTGGTATTTGCGGTGGTAACATGGAGAATCTGGAAGCGATTTCGTGGAACCGGTACGAGACCCTTGGCGACATCGCCGTAGCGGCTGGCCTTGGGCTTCTCGCCCAACAGTGTTGCGAAATCCTGCTCGAGCGTACGACCAAGTTGGCCGGAGCGATCGAGCTCCTCGCGATAATCGCGTAATTGAGCCGGTCCCTGTTGACCGTAGCAAATGCCGGTAATGAGCGGCGCCACCTGATTGAACTGATCCAGAGTTAGGTGGAAACCATCACCCAGATGAGCCAGCTCGCGCCAGAACGACTCGGAATTGCGCAGACCCATCGCCTGAATCGCGATAATCTGCTCGATACCGAGCTTGGTGAGCAACCTTGTTTCATTTCGCCAATCCAACCTCTGAGTGTTCTCGAAGTGACTGGCCGGATGCGGTGTCGCATCGCCAATCATGACGAACAATTTCTTGGCCTCGGCACGCCAACCCAGATCACGGGCTTCATGGAGCACAAGCTCATAGCACTCCGGCAAATCGCCACCCCCGGTACGCGCGACACTGTGCACGAAACGACCGAGCGAACCACGGTCGGCGCTCAATGGATGGCGCATCGTCACATACGAACTGCGTGCATCGCAGTAGTCGCCGTGGGCGATGATACCCACGCGCAGACCGGGGATATCACGAAACAAACGCCCCAGTAGCTCATCCACGACCCGCCGGACTTCGGCGAGACACGGATACATACTGCCGGTGGTGTCGAACGAAATTCCGATTTCGATGTCCTTTGGAATCTTGGGCATTGAGCCCCCTTTCATGTTGGGAATTTCGGGTGTGTTGACCACAAACCCCCCCATCTATTACCCATTGGTTATTAAGGAAAACGAACTTATATATAGTACACCTTATTAAAAATAAGTCAATAATGACGTAGACCGCGGTTGGCGCTACGCTATTTATATGTATATAGATATTCATACCCACATACACTCAGAAGAAGCATATTTGCAATATCGTAAACGCACGCGCGGTCGGGTGGAGCGTGCCATTTTGATGCATTGGTTTCGTCGGCCATTGGTTGAAGCGCTTACGTTTGTAAAAAATCATCACATGTTACGCTTGGCTGTGACGGTTGATCCATTTAAAAATCTGGCTGGCCAATTAAAAAATATAGAAACACTTTTTAAAACTGAATCTACGGTTGTGGGTATGAAATTGTACCCCGGCTACCAGCCAATTAACACCGATGACAAACGCGTTATTGCTATGGCACAGTTGTGCGCGGAATATAATAAACCGTTTACGATTCATGGCGGTGATGTTTATGATCCGCATCAGCGGGGTTATCAATTGGCCTACAGTCATCCGTTGGCCATTGATACATTAGCCGTGGCCGTACCGGAGTGTCCGATTGTAATCGCGCATTTCGGTTTTCCATATTTTCTTGAAACCGCCAATGTGGTGAATAAAAATGCAAACGTATATACTGATATCTCCGGCACGATTACCGCCAGTAAAACAAAAATTGGCGACGCGCGCCTTGTAAAATAATATGCGGCCGATTTACAACGTGCCTTTGATTATTATCCAAAAATTAAAAACAAAGTGATGTTCGGCACCGATTACAGCGGTGAAGATTATTCGACCCATATATTACGTTAGTTCATAAGTTATACAAACCAAAAGAACGTGACTGGGTATTTCGCACTTTGGCCACAAAATTATTCTTCGGTGAAAACAAAAACCCGCCGTTGCAACAGTGGGAAGTTAAAAGTGAATTCATGGAATACTAACCGTGTACTAGTTTGGCGGCTTCATCAATCCTTGCGATAATCTTTTCGAT
>CAYHYQ010000118.1:0-2052 GCA_964360715.1 uncultured Candidatus Saccharibacteria bacterium | reverse complement strand
ACGCCAGCTTTATTGGCCACGCTTATACCGGCCGAATCATAGCCGCGATACTCAAGCCGCTGTAAACCCTCCAATAGAATTGGTGCGGCTTCCTTAGTTCCGGTGTATGCCACAATGCCGCACATAGGGATAGATATAAGACGTTATTTTATACAACAGGTTGCGAAATTACACCTTAACAAAGAATAATAAGCTGATAAAAAAAGAGATCCCGATTACTAGCGGACCTCGTTTGCATTAAGCGAATTGTTCGCTGACCGAACCTTCGTCGGCATGAATCTTGCGAATACAATCCGCGAAGATACTGGCGACGGTATGGATCTTGAACTTGGGCAGACCGGCCAGCCGTGCCTGTTCGCGATGCACGACCGTATCCGTGATATGGATTTCGGCGATTTCCGATTCATTAAGCGTGGAAATGCCGTCACCTGAAAGCACACCGTGAGTGGCAAACAAAAAATGCTTGCCGTGCCAACCACGCCGGCGAAGTTCAATGTCAACACCGACAATCGTGCCACCGGTGTCAATCATGTCATCAAGGGAAATGATTGGTTCATCCCCTTCCAATTGACCCACGATTTGCACAATGCGCTTTTTACCGGTCACAGGATCACGCTGCTGATGCACTACGATCATGGGCATCAGGCCGTATTTTTCTATATAGTACGTCGCCCGCGGCATTGCGCCCTGATCCGGTACGAGCATTATCAAGCCCGGCTCTTTGGCTTTGATTTTGACCAACTCGGGACCAAATACCGGACTGGCATAGAGTTTATCGAAAGGCATGCCTTGCGGCACTGCCAATTCAATTGTCTCTTTGTGCAAATCCATGGCCACTAGATGATTCACACCCGCCGCGTGCATTAAACGCACGGCCAGTGATGCGCCCAAAGAACTATGATTCTGGTGCATACTTTCCTGGCGCGCCCAGCCAAATTCGGGCGTGACCGCAATCACTTTGCGCGCTGACGCATGCCAGGCGGCATCAGCCATATGCATCAGCCGGAGCATACGGTAAGGATCGCCGCCAATTGATTGGATTAGAAAAACATTGGCACCGCGCACACCATCGGGCAGTTTGACGCGTTCATCGCCGTTGGAAAAACGTTTGACTTCGATCCGACTTAGTCCAACACCAAGCTCCCGGGCGATATCATTGGCAAGTGCCGAGGTTTCACCACTGAATATTTTCAAATCCATTGCGCCTCCCCGCGGCCCAGGCCGCATTGCACGCGACTACACGTTAATTTACTTTAGAGATATCGTCAAGGCGGCGAGCGGCGGGACAGTACCGAATTTTTTCTCTTCTTGCTTGTGTCGTTTATCTTCCTGTTGTTTAAACTCATGCCAATCGGTATCCGGAAATAGTGGTCGTAAGACCGCGGCATGCAAGGCATAGATTTTTATTTGTTCCGAAGCCAAATGCGTACCATCGGGTAATTGCCAATTGTTTTTGACCAGTTCGACGCCAAGCATTTTCATCTTACGAAACTTGCCTGACAACACACCTTCGATAAGCGCTTCTTCAATACGTGGCCGCAAGGCGCCAAATTTTGACAACACTAACTCCGCCGGCCGGATAATCTCAGTACCGTATTCCACCATCATTTCACCAATCCGGCGTTCGCGGCCCGCGAGTCGCGCCGTATCAACATCTATGATTCTTTTGCCGGCCAGATCTTTCAGTGTTAGTTCTTCCAAGGGTGTTGTTGGCGCCGGCAACTTAATATTTTCCTGTTTAATATAATCACTCACCGCACGTCGCGCCATAACATCGGTTACGTATTCAAATAACGCAACGCCCAAGGAAAAGAAGGTTTTTTGATCCTCGATTTTTAATTGCCTATCAACACCGGGCATTATCAACCCGTATTGCAGTAATTCGAAATCAAATTCACTGCGTTTCCTTTCCAAGGCGCTGATGACACGCCCGATATCATTCGCCTGTTTCTCATAATGGGGTAAGTTTGGTTTGAGGCGTTTGAGTTCTTCTTTTTGTAACGAAATATGTCGTTCAATACTGCCAATGAGTTTATATTGTGCCGCGTGAAT
>CAYHYQ010000117.1:0-2092 GCA_964360715.1 uncultured Candidatus Saccharibacteria bacterium | reverse complement strand
AAGATATTTTTCCACACCCATGTCAATGAGACGCGGGATAACACCGACCGTGTCATTCGTATGAATCGTCGAGAGCACGACATGGCCGGTCAAAGATGCTTGCACCATCAAACCGGCTGTTTCACCATCACGTACTTCACCGACCATAATAACATCCGGGTCTTGGCGCAAAATATGACGCAGACCGCTGGCAAACGTATAGCCGATTTCCTCATGAATCTGTGATTGGTTTACGCCACTGACATAATACTCAATCGGGTTTTCAAGCGTCACGATATTTACCGTTTCATCGTTCATTTTGCGCAACAGCGCCGCCAAAGTTGTTGATTTGCCTGAACCGGTCGGGCCGGTAATCAGGATGGCGCCAAATGGCTTAGCAATGTTCTCAAGAATAAGGTTTAAGTTACGACCTTCAAGACCCAGATCAGTTAAGTCAACATTACCGGTCATCGGGTCCAAAATACGCATTACGGTTTTTTCACCGTTACGCGTTGGAAATGTTGAAACACGAAAATCTATTTTACGATCGCCAATCTTCGTTGAAAAACGCCCATCCTGCGCCAAGCGTGTTTCATCTATCTTTAAGTCGGATAGAATTTTAATGCGACTCACCAAAGCCGATTCCATGCTGATCGGCAGTGTAAGCGATGTTTGCAAATCACCGTCAATACGAAATCGCACGCGAATATTTTCCTCAAACGGTTCAATGTGAATATCCGATGCCCGGCTTTCAACGGCATGCTTCACGATAACCGCCACAATGCGCGTCACCGGCGCCTCGGCGGTAATCTGATCAATAGTTCCCACTTTATCATCAATTTCAAGCTTCTTTTCCGATTGTTCTTGCGAGAATGATTGCACGGCACTGCCGACTTCACCCGACAACGTACGAAAGTTACGACTTGCAGTTTCAAAATCTTTATAACTGATGACATGTTTTTCTAACGTAACGTTGCGGTCGGATGAAACGAATTTTAAGGCCTCGAGTGCCGTGATATCTTCCGGATTTACAAGCGCGACTTTCAATACTTGGTCATTGCGCGCGAATGGCAACACCCGGTACATGGTTATAAGATTTTCCGGAAAAAGTTTTGTCAGTTCTTTATCAATCTCGGCCGATTGCAGTTCGGCGATCGGCCACTGATATACTTTCGATTTTATCCGCAATAAATCGGCATCTTTTATGATCCCTTTTTGAATCAACAGCTCGCCAAAATCTTTATCGGCGGTAGTGGCCTCCTGCTCGCATGCCGCGGCGATTTCCGGCGTCAGTATCTGTTGTTGTATAAGCGCCCCGATGAGTAGTTTCGGTAATTGTGATGCCATAACATATACGTACTATTGACTAAACGGATTATTTTTTCCGGGCGTACCGGGCTTGACCGGCGCTTCACCAAACACAGTTAGTGATTTGAAAGTAGTATCGTCGAAGAGATTAAAATTCAATGACAAATTGTTAAAATCCAGAAGTTTATCGGCGGGTTTTACCGGCGATGGGTTTGCCAATTCGATGTTAGCGCTAATAAATTGCGAGTAGTAAAACCAGCCAAAAACGACGCCCATGAGTATGATAGCGAATACAATGAATGGATTTGTTTTTGAAGCCATATTATTTGAGGTTATACGTTGCCAGTGTCATACCGATATTCAATGATCCGGCCGGACCACTGCTTGCTTCTCCGATTTCCATTGAACGAATATCGAGTATACGAATATTTTTCTCGATAGTGGTAATGAAATTTATGAGGTTCTGATAGCTACCGCTCAAATCAATACTCACCAGCTGGCTACCATATTCATCAAGCCCGCTTGAAGGGCTCAACGAGATGCGTTTCAATTGAATACCCGACTGCGTGGCGATTGTCTGAATACCGAAAATAATTGTATCACCGCGTTTTTTCTGTGGCAGGATGACTGCGAGTTTTTCAATATCTTTTTTATGAGTATCATATTGTTGCTGTAGATTCTGAACGTAATTCAATGCTTGCGTGCGGTCATCAAAGTTTTTTGCCGTTCGGCGATAGGAGATTTATCACCTTTGATTTCGGAGTATCGGGGGACAATTAAAATAAAAACTTGCCCGCAGGCAGTT
>CAYHYQ010000116.1:0-2119 GCA_964360715.1 uncultured Candidatus Saccharibacteria bacterium | reverse complement strand
AGAAGTTGCTTGGCGGCTTCCGAGAGTGTTTGCTTGGCCTGCGTGTCTTGGCGCAGTAAATCACGCGTGACCAGTACCTGCTCGTAGATTTGGAGCATGCCATCTACGCCGTCGGTTCCGCGCAAAACCCTTGCTAACTCTTTACGATTTTCGGGTAAGCGTTGGATAGTTAGGTTAGCATGCTTGACTGCCACATCGTGGCGCAGTTTGCGCGTATCAACCTTTGATTCGCGCCAGTGTTGATATTTGCGCCGACACCAACCCTTGAGATAGCCCAAGAGCCCGCGCTCTTCCTTGATGGCGCCAAAGCCCTCACCCAGCAGGAACCAACCTAACGTGTAGATGATAAAGCCCAGAAAACCCAATGCGAAGCCGTCACCGGCGTGTTCACCGATCTTGTCACTGCCGTTCTTAGAAAGATATGCGCCAAAAAGCAGAATTAAACTTACACATGGCCAAGCGACAACCATAATATACTGGAGAACAACTGTGGCGAGACCTTTAACACAGATGTCGTCTTTACATCCATCTCCCCGGCCGCAATAATCTAGACCCAAGGCGCGGAGTTTAGGTGATTCTATGATGTGGCTCCAAATCAGATTGGCGCCGGCCAGGCCAGCGAGAACGAATAATGTTGCGACAAACCAATGAGCGGCAAAAGCCGTCGTGATAGCCAGAATAAAGGGCATTTTCTTCTCCTTCTTTTGTTAAAGATCGTTGCCTAGATACTAGCACATAATCTTAGAAATGTAAATGCTTAGTGAATATCGTGCTTATGCTTCAACTGTAAGAGTTGTTCACGGATAAACAGGGCTTTTTCAAATTGCAATTCTTTGATGGCTCGCGCCATTTGTTTCGTGAGACGTTCAAGGCGCTGATTCGGCGTAAGGCGTTCTTCGGTAATTTGGTCATCAGGATTTAAGCTGTAATACCGACTTATTTTTTCTTTACTGCTTGCGCTCGAACCTAAGTCGGAGCGTTTAACCGCTTTTTGAATGGATTGCGGGGTGATGCCATTGGCTTGGTTATGCAGTTCTTGTACTTTGCGACGACGCTCGGTTTCGGCGATGGCCGCGGCCATTGATTTGGTAATTCTGTCGGCATACATAATAACGTGGCCTTGCAGATGGCGGGCCGCCCGGCCCATGGTTTGAATCAAGGTGGTGGCGTTACGCAGAAAACCCTCTTTATCGGCATCCAAAATTGCCACGAGTGAGACCTCGGGTAAATCCAACCCTTCACGCAACAGATTCACGCCGACAATAACATCGTAGGTACCCAGCCGCAGATCGTGAATAATCTCAATGCGCTGTAGTGTTTTTACATCCGAATGGATGTAATTCACTTTCACACCGTTGTCGGATAAATATTCGGTTAAGTCCTCAGCCATGCGTTTGGTAAGAGTTGTTACCAACACACGTTGTTTCTGTGCCACGCGCTTTCTGATTTCAATTAGCAGATGGTCAATCTGGCCGATTGTAGGCCGCACTTCGATTGTGGGGTCGAGCAAACCCGTTGGCCGCACCAGCAGTTCAACCGTGCCTTTGGGTCCGGCCTTTTTTATTTCATACGGCTTGGGCGTGGCTGACATGTAAATCGTTTTCTGAACGCGCTGTTGGAATTCTTTAAATGCCAATGGGCGATTATCGAGCGATGATGGCAGGCGAAAGCCATGTTCAACAAGCGTTTCTTTGCGGGAGCGGTCGCCGCTGGACATGCCGGAAATTTGCGGAATGGTTAAATGTGATTCATCTATAATAGTGAGAAACTCGCCTTTCATTTTGAAGTAATCCAACATCGTATAGGGTGGCGCGCCGGCATCGCGAAATTCCAAATGCCGCGAATAATTCTCGATGCCATGACAAAAACCCGTTTGTTTAATCATACGCATGTCGTTTTCCGTGCGTTCTTTGAGGCGTTCCGCTTCGAGCATGTAACCGGCTTTATGCAGGCGCTTCAAATGTTGTTGCAACTCGGCCTGAATGTTGGCCACGGCCAAGTCAACGTTATCGTCGGTGGCGATCCAGTATTTTGCCGGATAGATATTTACGGCCACGACTTTTTCATAGACCGGTTCGGTGTAATCAAGGTTATCAAGATCAATACCTTCGGCTAGAGT
>CAYHYQ010000115.1:0-2128 GCA_964360715.1 uncultured Candidatus Saccharibacteria bacterium | reverse complement strand
CCGACGAACTGCGCAAACTTGTCGCTGATGTTGCTGTCTTACCCCAAGCTCACGGCACCGGTCTCTTTAACCGCGGCACTACGCAAGCCCTTTCGATTTTGACGCTAGGCGCACCCGGTATGGAACAGTGGATTGAAACAATGGAAATCAGCTTAACGAAGAAACGTTTCATGCATCATTATGTTTTTCCGCCCTTCAGTGTTGGTGAAGTTGGCCGTATGGGTGGCGCCGGCCGACGTGAAATTGGTCATGGCGCGCTTGCTGAACGCGCACTTTTGCCGCTCATACCTGCAAAAGATACGTTTCCTTACACGATTCGTCTTGTTTCTGAAATCCTATCCTCAAACGGCTCGTCTTCAATGGCTTCCGTCTGTGGCTCCACGCTCGCTCTTATGGACGGTGGCGTACCGATGAAAGCGGCGGCGGCCGGCATTGCCATGGGTTTGATGTTCGATGAAAAAGGCGAAAAATACGCGATCTTAACCGATATTCAAGGTCCAGAAGATCATTACGGCGATATGGATTTGAAAGTCGCCGGCACCAGTGAAGGTGTTACTGCCATGCAAATGGATGTAAAGATCGAGGGTATTACAGAGCAAATAGTTGTCGAAACATTAACTCAAGCCCGCAAGGCCCGCCTTGAAATATTAGCCGTACTCACAAAAACAATTGCCGCCCCGCGACCAGAGTTATCACCCTTGGCGCCGCGTATCGAAACAATCCATATCAACCCTGAAAAAATACGCGAGCTTATCGGTCCGGGCGGCAAAGTTATCAACGGCATTATTGATAAAACTGGTGTTGAGATAGATATCGAACAAGACGGTTCGGTGTTCGTAACTGCGGATAAACCGGAGGCAATGGCTCTGGCCAAACAGATGATTCAGCAAATTACTTATGAAGCCCAACCAGGCGATACATTCGATGGTAAAGTCAGTCGTTTGCTCGATTTTGGCGCTATGGTTGAATATCTAGCCGGCCGTGAGGGCCTTGTGCATGTGTCTGAAATCTCAAAAGAACGCATCGGCAAACCTAGTGATGTTTTGAAACTCGGCCAACAGGTACAAGTCAAAGTGAAAAATATAGACGAATATGGTAGAGTTAATTTGACCATGAAGTTTTAACGCGGCCGTATCTCTTCGCGAACGGCCAGCATCTACTGTGGCCGACCAAAACAACAACTCACAACAACCGCTAGTCACCTCGCCTCAAGATCAAAGCCAAGGTCGTGATCCGTTTGCAAAGCTGGTTATTCCAACACCACCGACACCAACACAACCACGCCCGAATCAAACACAATCAGCACCGGTTCAGATTACGGTGAAACCACCTCAAGTAGCACCTATAGTTGCAAAACCTGTATTGCCAACACCGGTAAGCACGCCCACACCGGCAGTAATAAAACAAAATCCGATAGATGATTTGGCCTTGAAACTTGCCCAGCAAGTCAATTCTTTAAGTCCCGCGAAACCGGGACCAACACCGCCAGTCGCAGTACAGAATCCCAAACCGGCAATTCCGCCAACGGCAATGGTGCGTACGATGCAAAGCGATATTGGCGCTCTAAAAACCGGTCAAAAACCGGTCGGCGAAGAACAGATTCGTCAGCTAACACCTGCAGTTGCGCCAGCTACAGTTATACAAAAAACAACTTCACCCACAACAACACCCGTATCTGAAAAGCAAACCCCACCCGCGTTTAGTTTACCTTCAATTCCCCAACCCCAATCTATAGCCATTAAACCTTTACCGACAAATCAGCCCATAGCGACCAGCAATACACTTGCCGTGCCTGAAACTAAAAAAAGCCACACTTGGATTTTCGCTTTGTTACTTATTATTTTACTGGGTCTGGGTACGGCGGGTTGGTATTTCGGCATACGTGGCAAAAACGATAACAAACCCACACCAACACCAATCATCAGCGAAACGGTAAGTCCGACAGCAACTGTATCGGTTATTGAAACGTTGTTTGGCACGGCAAACGATGTAACTTTATCTCGCCAAAGCACCGATATAATCGCATTTACTAGCGCTTTAAATACTGTAACACTTACGGCCGGCGAACAAAAAATATTCAAAGTTTCCGACGAGGAAAAGGGCTCTGTTGCCTACACATTTGGCGAAT
>CAYHYQ010000114.1:0-2141 GCA_964360715.1 uncultured Candidatus Saccharibacteria bacterium | reverse complement strand
GGCGTCATAAACGACTTATAAAATTACGAACAGATCTGGAAAAACTTAAACAAAATCCGCCGCGCGAGATGCTCTCAACGGAACAAAAAACCACTTTATTGCATTTACAATATGATTTGGAAAAATATATGCTTGAGACGTGTAATAACCAGCCCGGTTCGGTTTTTAATTCTTTGATTTTGCATAATCTTGGTGCGGCCGCGATACCACTCATTCAACGCGATTTCGAATCAATCGCCCGGCGTGATCCGACCGTATTACTACTAGAGTTGGGCTATAACCAACCGTTATTGAGACAAATCATGGGTGAGGATTGGTTTAATAAAAATCTGGAACTTTATATGCGCCGTCTTTTACCGCGCCGAGATTCGCATAATTATCGTCATCTGAAATTGGAAATAATACCCGCGAGTTTACGAACACAAGCAGAGAAACTTGATCCGTTATTGGCGTTTGAAGAAGAAAGAAAATTATTTGCTGTATCACTGGAAGATTATAATGCTGTTTCTGAAGCATTACAGAAGTATAATTGGTTTCCGTTATTCCGTGATCAATTATCGAAAATTATTAAGAATGAGAGTCAATTACGAACGGAGATGCCATCAAAAAACTTTAAATTCAGAAGTGATTTTATTGGGACAATAAATAAGCTGATGCTTGTTGAAAATTTACCTTTTGGTGTCACAAATGTAGTTGAGTGCGCGCGTCTTTTGCCAGAGCAACAGGTGGAATTATTGAAATTATTAAACCTCGTTGCGTTATACGGTTTGGATGAAACGCCGCGGATTGATCTCGATTTGAGGAACGGTTATGAAAATGTTGTGCGTTCGATTAAAACCGAGCTTAGCCATCTTGTGACCGATATCTTTGAACTTGAAGCGCCAGCTGATATTAAACATCTTCCAGATGTGGATACATTAAAAGCGCTTTCTGTATACTATACACAAACCTGTGCGCGTATGCCGAGTATGTCTAGTGTTTTGCGCGGCGCGGTTACTGCCGAGTTACACGGTAGTTATCAAGCATGGCGTACTTGGGGTGGTGATATCATGCCTGTAAGCGATACCGAACGCCAACAGGCGCTTGAAAAAATGCGTAGCCAGCATTTTATACCGGGATCATTGAATTTGGATCAATATAAACAATGGTCACAAACTGCTTCCATGGCTTTTGATGAGGTAATCACTTACGAGGTATCTGATATACGTCGCGGTCTGCGCGCGGTACTTGAGCAGGCGGTGGCGGATAGTCATATTGAACCTGACATTATTCATGCTAATGAAGATGAACTGCGCGAAGAGTTTCGCGTACTCATGCAACCTATGAACGAATTGATGAAACGGCGCGGTGAATTGGAGCGTGCCGGGGCCGGCAAAAAAAATGCCGAACCGAACGTGCGCGAAGAATTTCTAAAAATCAAAGATGATATTCAAAAATATCTTAGTAAAAATGAAAATGTTATCGCGAGAATAAAGTCACTGCGCTACATTCAGCGTTTTATGGCTATAACCGATGAAGAATTAAAACAGCACATGTTGCGTGTTGACGGTAAATTTGTAAAATTCGCCGATGTGTTGGCGGCTATTGAAAAAACATTTACCGATAAAGATGCGTTTCTCAACGATGTGCGTAATGTTATTCAGGAAATAGATAACGGCCATCAAAAGTTATTTGGCGGTTCAGCGATATCGCGTGAAAAATTAAATATCACCGATTCTTTGGATTTAAAGACAAATATTTTAATCGGTGAGAAACCGGTGCCATCTTGCCAGCATTATGATTCCGGAAAAGAAAGCAATAATCGCGGTCTTTTGTCGTATGTGGCTGATCCGGCCGTAAAAATAATCCAGGTTCAAAATGAAAGCGGTGAATTGATAGCCCGCGCCGCCTTACGGCTCATGGAACAAGAGGATGGCACACCGGCTTTATTTATGGAACGTGTATATTCAGTAAACAATCATCATAAAATCAACGATGCTATGGTGCGCTTTGCTCAACAAAAAGCCGATGCCTTGCAAGTACCGCTTGTTACTCAAATTACATCTGAATTTTCCGAAGATCAATTAGTATCTTCGGAAACCACGCGTGACGTAAATCTTAAAAGTTTAGGCAGTCGTGTGCCGTATGTTTATACTGATGCT
>CAYHYQ010000113.1:0-2181 GCA_964360715.1 uncultured Candidatus Saccharibacteria bacterium | reverse complement strand
GCTTTCAGTATGAAATTATTAAACTCAAGAAATTTTTTTAATTCTATTACAGATTTTTTTGGCGTAAGCGATGTGATAAAATCATTCACTGAATCAAATTGAAAAACAGTCTCGTCGGAAAGTTCCGCTACCTCCTTACACTTATTACTTCCTCGTAATATTGCGGCATATGCGAGTGCTTTCTCTTTCCTTTCATCCCCATCACAAGCTTCAAACTGTATTTCAGCATCAAAAAAAGTTCCCTCGTTTGTTGGTTCAAGGAAAGCCACAAAACCACCTGGCCTTGTGACCCTTACAGCTTCGTTTATTGCCAGGTCCATTTTTTCACTTGGCACATGGTGAAACGACAACGTAAACATTACTGCATCAAAAGTTTTCTCTGAAAAATCCAGTCGTTCTGCATTCCCCATTTTGTAATCGATATTACTCGCCCCATTTGTGTTTTTGGCTTCATCAATTAAGTTCTTATCTGGTTCAATGGCAACGAGAGATTTGCACCTCTTAGCAATCTGTACTGAACGAACACCTGACCCACAACCAATTTCCAAAACTTCCCGTCCTTGCAGTTTAAATACTTGCTCGACCTTATCTAAGAATTCTTCCTTTGTTCTCTTCATACTAAAAAGCTTATCAAGCTAGAACTGAAAAGTCATTTGTACGCAAGAATATTTTTGAGAAAAACAACGATGGGGTGACCGACGGGATTTGAACCCGTAACCCTCAGGACCACAACCTGATGCTCTACCAATTGAGCTACGGCCACCATATTCTTCTGTCTTATTAGCATATCTTCTGACGGTTCATTTTAAAGCAAAAAATGATATTCGGCAAGCATATGGCATTTTAATTAACAAAAACTCCTCCGATTATCGGAGGAGTACTGCAGTTACCGCTTGCTTACGGCGGCGGCCGGCGCGAGGTCGGTTTCACCGCGTAGCCAGTCAAACAAGATGCCCTGTTCAAATGCCAGGAGCATCTCATCTGCATGCTTTACGAGCACGTTGCCCGCGTTCTGCAGTGAACCGTTATTGGTCTTTTTAATCTGATGCCAGTAAGGCACGATCTGCTGATCACGGTTACCGCCAAAGTTCATGAGCTTTTCCTTGTTGGTACGCAGAAAAGTCATGGTGTCGGCCACGAGTTCGGGCAAAAGCGGAAACACCCCGCTGCCGCTGTACCGCGCCAACACGACGAAGAAAGGCATGCCCTTCTTGAACCCCAGAACGTAGGGGTCAATGGCGCGTAGCCATTCGAGGTTTGACCAATCCAGACCGGCCTTGTCGTGGTAAGGCGTGGCGATGACAACATAATCGAAGGCCTTCATCGCACTACGCAACATCACGGCCACAGCCGGTGGAATAAGCTCGCCATCGTACATTGTGAGCGAACGTAACCGGCGGTTGAACATCTGGAAAG
The DNA here is from genome assembly GCA_964360715.1 of uncultured Candidatus Saccharibacteria bacterium. Lineage (GTDB taxonomy): Bacteria > Patescibacteriota > Minisyncoccia > 2-02-FULL-40-12 > IGHO2-01-FULL-4-A > CAYHYQ01. The sequence continues at coordinate 765 of CAYHYQ010000113.1, read as the reverse complement.
TGTGATACCACCGCTGGTTAGGCACCAGGTTACACATGTACTCCACGCTTTCAGGTACGCGTGGATCTTTGTCTTCCCAGGTCTTATTTATTTCGCCGTGAGCATTCGGTTCCAGTGCCCAATATAATACAGGGCAAGCCATGAAAAGGTCGGGTAGGTAGCGCGTTGGAATGAGCGCGTCACGGCGCACCAGGCCGGAATCACGGCAAAAGCGCAGGGTTTCACGCATACCGCGGAATTGTGCCACCTCACGGTTAAGCACCTGTTCCTGTGACCCCATACCCAAAGCCCGATAATGCTTGACTACCTCACCGATCTTGCCATTCAGCTCGCTATCGCTTGCGTCAACGACCGAAAAATCCGCGCCAAACGGCGCGAGTGCTGGAAACAGCGTGGCCAGCATCGCGTTCGCTAGCTCGTCCGGTGACTCGATCGAATCCTCACTAACTTCGATCACACCTTCAAGGGGCTTATTCTTAAGCGCTTTGTCCACTTCGGACAAAGGCACATCCTTCATGGCCCGGTGAACCGGCAAACGGTTCTGGCGTAATGCCAGAGCCGTGCTCGGCCGTACCATAACCGGATGCAAGGGCGCGCGTACCAAGAGCCCCGGTACAGGCGGTTTGGCGAACGGTAGGAGCTCGGCGTCGATGATTTCACAGACCTCGCGCGCGCGAAGGAAATTACCACCGCGACGCCGGTCATGTTCGAGCGTGAATATGACGGCCATGCCGTCACGCAACTTCACACCGCCCTGCATATCAT
>CAYHYQ010000112.1:0-2235 GCA_964360715.1 uncultured Candidatus Saccharibacteria bacterium | reverse complement strand
AGCACAGGACTTCAAATTGCGCATCAGCGCCGCCGGCTCGTATACCAGCGTTGAGACGGATAGCAATCGGATTCCGGGGCAATTCTTTGCGGTGAAAGAAAAGGTTTCCGGTACTTTTACCGCCAGCGGCAGTAAAACCGTAGCTCAAAAGGCAAGCGGTAAGATAATCATTTCCAATAAAAGTTTGGCCTCTCAAAAACTTGTGGCGACCACGCGTTTTGAATCAATCTCCGGTTTGATATTTAGAATTCAGGCGACAATAACTGTGCCGGCTGGTACAAAAATCGGTTCGACGATAACGCCGGGCGCTATTGAAGCCACTGTCTATGCCGATAAAGCCGGCGCCGATTACAATATTCCGGCCGGCACATTTACTATTCCCGGTTTTAAAGGTACGGCAAACTATACAGAGTTCAGCGCCGCCTCAACAGCGGCTATGCACGGCGGGATCATCGGGCCATCAAATGTTGTAACCGAAGCAAATTATACTGCCGCCGTACAGGAGTTGACAAAGAAGGCCCGTGATACGGCTTTGCAATCGCTGAAAACACAGGCGGCGAATTTATCTATCATAGATAGCGCCGTTGAAGTCACTATTGATACGCCCGATGCGAATGCCAAGCAAGGCGAGGCCGCGGAAAAATTAATAATGTCCATTACAGCGACTGCGCGTACGGTCGCATTTCGACCGGAAGATTTAGATATTTTGTTATCCGCGTATATGAAAAAGAGTAGCGATGTTGCGCTATCGCCGAAAGGTCTGACAGTTAAAGTTACCGACGGCGCCTTTTCAAACGATTTAAAACAAATACTTTTCGAGGTTACGATTAATGGTAACGCCGTTGCTTCTATTGATCTCGATAAATTCACAAAAAATATTGCCGGTCTTTCAGCGTCACAGGCGGAAAAGTTAATTCAATCGTTAAAAGAGATAGAAAGCGCCACTATCTCGCTCAAACCCACATGGAAACACTCTTTGCCAATGGATACGGAGCGTATAAATTTAACCGTAGTCGGACAGTAATCCACTGATTCAAAGGCCTTTATTTGACAGGAGTATGCGTCTTTTGCTACTATACTACCGCTCTACATGTCGGCTGAACCGGTTGTGCGAGCGTATTCTTTTTATCAACTGAACGATTGTTGGCTGACCAAAAAATAAAACAGGAAGGAACTATAACCGAGACACTACCCGATACTAAGTTTCGCGTTAAGCTAGATAGCGGGCCGGAAATTCTGGCTTACTTGGCTGGCAAAATGCGCCTGCACTACATTAAGGTTATTATCGGCGACCGTGTCACAGTCGAAATGTCCCCTGACGGCGACAATGGTAGAATTGTTTATCGAAAATGAAAGTTAGAGCCTCAGTCAAAAAGATTTGCAATAAGTGCAAACTCGTCCGCCGGAAAGGCGTCTTGTTTTGCATTTGCGAAACACCGAAACATAAACAACGCCAAGGATAACACCCATGCCCCGTATTTCCGGTACACAAATTCCAGAGAACAAGAAGATCGAATATTCTTTGCCTTACCTATATGGTGTCGGTCTGGTGCAGGCGCGCGTTATTTTAAAAACAGCTAAAATTGATAAACACAAGCTGGCGAAAGATTTAACGGCCGACGAAGTCAGCCGCATACAAACAATCCTTGATCAGAACTATAAAGTTGAAGGTGATCTGCGTCGCGAAATTTCAGAGAATATTAAACGTTTAAAAGAAATCGGTTCCTGGCGCGGCACGCGGCACGCGCGACGTTTGCCGATTCATGGCCGCACAAAAACAAATTCACGTACAACGCGCGGTAACGTTCGCAAAACCATGGGTTCCGGCCGTAAGCCAATAGGTCAGAAAACATAATCATTAAATCAACATGGGTAAAAAGCGTATTACAACCAGCGCCGTCAAAGAAGAAAACGCCTCAACACAAGGCGTTGCTTCGGTCAAGAAAAGCAAAAAATCAGTTTTGAAAGGCACTGTTTATATTACGTCGTCTTATAACAACACGATCGTATCGGTCACCGATGCAAACGGTAACGTATTTGCTTGGTCTTCAGCCGGTTCAATCGGTTTCAAAGGTACTCGTAAATCAACACCCTATGCCGCGACGCTGGTTGGCAAAGATGCCATGGACAAAGCCAAGCGTTTCGGATTTCAAGAGGGTCGTATTATCGTGAGCGGTATCGGCCCCGGTCGTGAAGCGGCTATTCGCGGTGTTGCCGGCAGTGGCATATCTATTA
>CAYHYQ010000111.1:0-2240 GCA_964360715.1 uncultured Candidatus Saccharibacteria bacterium | reverse complement strand
CAGTGAGCGGCGCTCACTGCGCAATCATCCGGACTTCGACTACGAGCTGGATATCGCGCGAATCAATAGTAATCGGCAACCGAAAATTCAAACGATCTTCCTCATGGCCCGGCCGGACCTCGTCAGTGTCAGCTCCGGTATGGTGCGCGCGATGCTTGGGCTCGAGGGTGGTTTAGACGAAGCCAAAAAATATGTGCCGAAAGCAGTCATACCTTATCTGGAAGAGTACGTTCGGAGAATGCATGCGCCACAAACCCTGTAACATTGTTGAGCTAACGGGAAATCTCGAAGATGAATTCGTCGCTGACTTCATTCAACTCGGCTGTCACGGCGGCGAGCGCAAAGCTTTGGAGGTTCTGCGCATTCTTGAAACCAGGTACCGAGAGCCGCAACGACACTATCACACGAACACACATGTTGAAGAAGTTTTAGCGGCGGCGCATAAGTTGTTGCGCGGCACTCTGCAAAAGAATCGGCCATTGGTTCGGATGGCATTGTGGTTTCATGATGCTGTTTACGACCCGAATGATCACCGACCCGATGTTAATGAACAATCTAGCGTCCGTCTGGCTGTTGAATTACTGGCCGGTGCATCAGTAAAGAATCTAAATGCAATTACAAGTGCAATTCGGGCTACGGCGCATCTGAATCACATGCGGGCACAGCGTCTTTCGATAGTTGAAAGAGTTGTCATCAGCGCTGATCTCTCAATTCTAGCCGCACCGATGCGACGCTTCGCGGAGTACTGCAAACAGATAAGGCGTGAATATGAGCTGGTGCCAATGACGGTGTATCACCAACACCGCATCGCCATTCTCGAAAAGTTTCTTGCCCAGCGCCCACTCTTCCCCTACCCCAAGGCCGAGAAGCTGTGGGGCATGCGGGCACGCAAGAACCTCGCAAGTGAGGTCAGCTTTCTCAAATACATCAGTAGCTGAACCAACCCGCACACTTAGTGCGGTTTTTTTATACTATTTCAGGCCGAAGGTTTCTTGCACGCTTTTGAAAAAGTAATGGCGATCGAGCTCGGCGAAAATTACGGGCTGTGGCGAACGACGCACATAGACAATATCGCCCGCTTGCAAAACACAGCTTTTAGCGCTATCGGCCATTAACAACATATCAACCGGCTGGCCGTCTTTGAGTTGTAACATATCTTTCGGCCGAAAACTTTCAATACGGATGCTTATTGTGCGGTTGCGTTTTATAACCAAACTCGGCGTCGGCAAACCATGATCCATGATTTCGCTGATTATAAAACAAGCAATATCGGGCATGACAATCGGCGCATGCACCGACAACGCCCAGGCCGTGGAACCGGTAGCAGTTGAAACCATAACTCCGGTACCTTTAACATGTTGGACCGGGTGGCCGTCAATACTGATGCTCATTTCAGCCACACTCGTAAGATTTTGAATGGCCGCTTCATTTAAGGCGTTGGCTTTAAAAATTGTTTTGCCGTTACGTTCAACAGTAGTTGTCAGCATCATATGTTTCACCGGCATATAATCGCCTTGCAAAAAGCGTTCAAGACCTTCGTAAAAATGTTCGGGCTTACGTACTGCTGTTAAAAACCCGACATGGCCCAAATTCAGGCCGAAGATAATCGCGCCGGTGTAATGCGCGTGCGCGACATCAAGCACCGTGCCGTCGCCGCCCAAAACCACTACGGCCTCCGGTTTTTGATCATCAAAAACAATAGTTGGATGTTTTTCGGTTATGTAAGCGCGAATACGCGCGGCCCAATCAACGGCCTCCGGTACATCGGCTCTATGATACAAAGCTATGCGTGTAATTGGTTTCATTGAAATATGGTATCAGAATATCGAATGAATTCTGTGTCTTTCGAGCGGGTTCTGCATCCGAAGCGGGCACGGTTCATGACGGTAGTCATGAGAGCGTAGGATGCAGACCTCGGAGCTCCGTCGCTGGCGGAGCGAGAATGAGCGAGAAAGATACAGGATTCATTCATAATTACACCCCCACTTGACTTTACTTAGTGTATCATATACACTTTAAGTAGGCAAGCTGGGCAAAGCCCGACTGGCATTCTATACTACTGATTATACCACTCTATGAAAAACTATCATCACTATGGTTTCGTCAAAGCCGGCGCCGTTACCCTGCCACTTAAGGTCGGTAATGTGGCTTATAACGCCGAACAAACAATTACTTTTGCCAAGCGTGCCGCCGAAACCGGCGCGCAAGTTATAGTTTTTCCGGAATTGGGCTTAACCGGT
>CAYHYQ010000110.1:0-2242 GCA_964360715.1 uncultured Candidatus Saccharibacteria bacterium | reverse complement strand
AAAGGGGTGGTGGTATGGCAGTGAGTTTTAAGGCAGGGCACAAGTCTCGGAAGTTGTCAATTTTTGGGGAGAAGGGCGAAGAAGAGAAATAACGTTTACCAGTCAAAAATTTTTTCTTGGAACACATTTGAGAATGCGATGCCGGGCTGTTGAGCGCCGATTGCCAACCCGACATGAAGCCCCATATCGGCCGGTTGCCCATCACGTGGCCGAAGCCGCCGCCGAGTATCGCCTGATAGGCCTGCGTGCGCACCAGTGCCTCGCTGGCGCCCTCATTCTCGTAACGCGCTTCGACCAAAAAGAACGGCGCGGTTGAGCGGGCATACTCTCCGTAGGCGGCTGATGCAACTGAATATTCATCGGTATAAATGTCATTAACCGAGAGCCATGGCTCGGTTGTGCCCCAATACTGCATCGCCGCCGTACCACGGCCTCCGTGGAAGGTATGCAATGACTGCGGTTGAACATCGCGGATGCCGTTTGCGACGGCACGAATCAGGTCCTTGCCGACCGTGGGCGGGTTGAAATCGCCGCCCTCTATCCACAGTATATTGTTGAAGCCCTGATAACGATTGCCGACATACTGCCCATAGGAACGCAGTTTTGTCGCGCCGTTTGTCACCATCTCCGGATACCAGCCTTCACTGCCGGTGCCTTGGTAGCCGGTATAGCTTGGCGCGAGCAGGACGAGAAAGCCTTTTTGAGCCGCTCGATTAATGACCCAGTCGGCGTGCGCAAAGTAATTCGCATTCGGCGTTGAAAAATCACCCGGGGTCAGGAACGGCTCGTCGCCATAAGCATTGCGTGGTGAGTTGCTGATGAGCGTGTGTTTGGCAATAAGCATCACGAGGAGTGTGTTGATGCCTTTCTGCCGGCGGTCGTCCAAGTACTGATCAACCTCTGCGTTCGTCAGTTGATTGATCAAGCCCCACGCCGCTTCGCCGTTCATTAAAAACGGTTTGCTGGCGGCGTCGACAAGGTAGCGTTTCCCGGACTCGACCCGTAGCGGGAATGTTGCGGCGCCAAAGGGAGGTGCGATACTGTTGGCAACTGTTACCGTAATGGCGACTGAAGCGTTGGTTCCGTCGGCGTAATTGGCTTGCGCTTTTAATTGATGGCTACCGTTTAAGAGTGTCGTGGTATCGAGAAAATTATTATCGCCGTTGTAATAATACGGGGCGAGGTTCTCGCGCCAGCGTGAAATATTGTCGATAAAGAAGTCAACCGACGCGGGAGAAGCCCCGACGGGAGTCGTGGTCCATGTCACCGCAGATCCGGTAAGTGTGGCGCCATCAGAAATATTGGTAGTGAGTGAATTACCGCCGGAAGAAACAACTTGGGCTTCGGCAAAATAAGGTGAAGGAGCGGAGGTGAAAAGAAATAACGCGAGGGGAACAATGTAGAACGGCAATTTTCTCATAAAATGCGTTCCTAAAGTATACACCCTCTAATGAAATCGAGTTTGATTACCCACAACCCCTTATTACCAATCATCTTCCCAGCCGTTCCAAGTACCAAGCCCCGTATACCCATCCGCTAAACGTTGACAGTCAAGAGGGAGGCTTGCGAAGTTGCTGGAGTCATTGGTGAGATAAGGATCGTCACAATCAAGCGGTTCAGAAAAAATATGGCAGTGTCCAGGGATGGTAGTTCCCACACTGTTTGCCGGACACGCGGCACCGGATTTTATTTTAAACCCAAGATGCGCAATCGCGCCGCACGTTCCTCCCGGACTGGTCTTAAAACTCCAGTAGTCGTAATACTGGCCGACAAGTGGATTTTCAGTGGGGTCATGAGGTGGTCGTGTAAGATACCCCCCGGTGATAAGGGGTTCTAAGTAATTGTTACTTGTATCTGCAGAATTTTGGTATGAGTGACAAGGAAATTTCCCGTTGTCATTGTAATAGAGCGTGAGGGCTGTCATAATTTGCTTCATATCAGAGGTTCGAACAGCATCTTGGGCCTTCATGCGTGCAGTGTTAAGGCTCGCCAGCACCACACTGCTTAAGAGACTGATAATTGCAATCACCACAAGAAGTTCAATGAGCGTAAAACCCTTTTTTTGCTGTTGATTCATTAGCAGGTGATGAAAATCATGCGGGCAATACGATTAAAGTATAGCGCCAATCTCTCCGGCGACGCCCCTATTCTGTACTCTACAGCCCCGCCCCGAGCTCGTTCAGCTTCGCGCGTGTCTTCGGGCCGACAGCGCCGAAGCCGGTGGTGAGGGCGGTACCGGAGG
>CAYHYQ010000109.1:0-2246 GCA_964360715.1 uncultured Candidatus Saccharibacteria bacterium | reverse complement strand
TAAAGGAAGAGATTCTCCGGACAACGAAAATAACAATTGAAGAGATCTTTGATCCAGAAGCCATAAAACGCCTGAAAAAGGATTTTACCCAACGGGCCGAAGCGATCATTCAGAGAAAGCTGCCAAACATCGTTGATCACACCAAAGACTTTCTCGTCGGTACGCTCGTGCATGAAATGCTCGGGCTTGGTGTTATTGAAATACTCATTGAGGACGGCGATATAGAAGAAATTGCGATAAACACCGCCAAAGAGCCTCTCTGGGTATACCATAAGAAACACGGATGGCTGAAGACGAACATTGTCCCGACCTCTGAGCGGCAGATCCAGAACTATGCAAGCATCATAGCCCGGCGCGTTGGCCGGCAGATAACGACGCTCGAGCCGCTTCTCGACGCCCACCTCATAACCGGCGACCGGGCCAACGCAACGCTCTTCCCCATTTCGACAAAAGGGAACACGATATCAATAAGAAAATTCGCCCGGAAGTCGTGGACAATAACGGATTTCATCAAGAACGACACACTTGACTATGAAGTTACTGCCTTCCTGTGGCTTGCTATACAATACGAGCTTAACATCATTGTCGCCGGTGGCACATCGTCCGGCAAAACGTCGCTCCTCAACTCGCTGCTTCCGTTCATTCAGCCAAACCACAGGATTATCAGCATTGAGGACACGAGAGAACTGCATTTGCCTGATTTTCTTCACTGGGTGCCGCTTAACACGAGACGACCTAATCCCGAAGGCAAGGGCGGGGTTACCATGCTCGACCTCATGATCAACTCGCTACGAATGAGGCCGGACAGGATCGTTGTCGGTGAAATTCGCCGCGGAGACCAAGCCGAAGTGCTGTTCGAGGCCATGCACACCGGTCACAGCGTCTACGCGACGCTGCACGCTGATACAGCTGACCAAGTGGTGAGACGAATGACGAACCCGCCTATCAACATACCGCCTGTTATGCTTGAATCCCTGCACCTCATTGCTGTTCAGTACAGGGATCGCCGGCGCGGCATCCGTCGACTCTACCAGCTTGCAGAGCTTTTGCCAATAGGCGAAGCTGGCGGAGGCGTGTCACTTGACATAAACATGCTTTACCGATACAAACCAGTCGAAGACGTTATTGCACAGCAGTCTAAGAGTGTGCGGATTGTTGATGCCCTCCGCATGCACACCGGTATGTCGCAGACCGATATTAATAAAGACCTCCAAGAGAAAATAGAGGTATTGAAAAGGCTTGTTGAAGGGAACATCGCCGAGACCAACGAGGTTGGAAGAATCATATCAGAATACTATATTGAACATGGTAAAAAAAACGTGATAAACCAAGAGGTAAAAGAATGAGAATACCGTTTTGTCCGCTGCCGCTCCACAAAGCCAAATCAGCCTCACGGCCGTTTCATGGACTGGCATGGAAGATGATTAAGTCTTCGAAAAGTCTGAAGGTCAATCTTGAGCTTGCGCGAATTCCGCTTAATGCATAGAATACATGAGTATTGCGCTGTTCTCTGCGGTTTTCATGTTTGTGCTGGTGTTTGCGCTCATTTTTATCATCACAATGACCGTGCAACCACTCCATATGGCGTTGTTGTTCAGTCTCGGTCTCGGTGCCCTCGTGTTCTTTGTGACTGTTCTTTACATCAAAACGTACCCGCACATGATCATAAAGAAGCGGGTGAAAGACATTGAACGAAACATCATTTACGGCTTGCGCCATATCTATATCCAGATAAAGTCGGGCGTGCCGCTCTTTGAAGCGCTCGTCTGGGTGTCACAGAACAAATACGGCGCGTTCAGTGAAGAGATAGGACAGGTTGTGCAAGAAGTGAATGCCGGCAAACCCATTGAGTCCGCACTCGAAGATATAGCCACGAAAAACCCTTCGACCTATTTCCGCCGCTCCATATGGCACATCTCTAATGGTGTGAAGGCCGGCGGCGATGTCGGCAGCATCGTTCAGTCGATCATCGACAATATGACGGCCCAGCAGCGGATTGAAGTACGGAAGTTCGGGTCACAGCTCAACCCCCTCAGCCTGATTTTCATGATGGTTGCCGTAATCATGCCCACTTTGGGTGTAACGTTCCTCATGGTTTTATCGACCTTTGGCGGCATTGCGGTAACAGAAAACATGTTCTGGATCATTATCGCAGGCGTGGTTCTTTTCGAATTCTTGTTCCTCGGCATGATCAAATCAAAACGGCCGAATATTATCTGATGGTGAATGCATGTATAGAATATTTG
>CAYHYQ010000108.1:0-2352 GCA_964360715.1 uncultured Candidatus Saccharibacteria bacterium | reverse complement strand
GGCCTTTGCAGATCGGGCATTTCGTATTGACCCAACTCTTAATTGTCGCCAACGGCGATTCCCCCGTACCCGTGGGTTCATACTTTTTCACCGGCGGTAGTTTCACCGGCAGATCTTTCTCTGGCACCGGTATAATTCCGCATTTTTCACAATGAATAATCGGAATCGGTTCGCCCCAGTAGCGTTGGCGTGAGAACACCCAGTCACGCAATTTATATCGCACTTTCTTTTTGCCGCCCGTTTTTCGGATAGCCGCATCGGCATCGGTTAATGGCGCATTGCTAATCGGTAAATTAAATTTTTTGGCGAATTCGCCGTCGCGTGCATCATGCGCCGGTACGGCCATAATGGCGCCGGTGCCATACGAACCTAGTACGTAATCGGCAACCCACACTTGAATACGATCATTTGTGGCCGGATTAATTGCAAAGACCTCAGTAAAAATGCCGGTCTTTTCCTTACCTTCAGCCGTGCGTTGCTGTTCCTGTGTGAGCAATGCTTTTTGTGTATACTCTCGGACACTTTTTGATGCCAGCCAGCCGACTTTTAACCACTTTTGCGCGGTTTCGGGTGAAATAACTAAAAATGTAACACCATAAATAGTATCAGGTCGGGTTGTAAACACAGTAATATCATGCTTACCGTCGGGCTGGCCGGGTACATTCAGTTTGAATGTAATTTCCGCGCCTTCAGATTTGCCAATCCAGTTTTCCTGTTGAATCTTTACGGATTCCGGCCAAGCCAGAGTTTTTAAACCCGCGAGTAATTTATCGGCATAGGCGGTGATTTTTAAATACCACTGGCGCAATTCCTTTTTTTCAACGACCGTGCCACAGCGCTCACAAACGCCGCCGACAACTTCCTCGTTGGCCAAACCGGTTTTGTCTTTCGGGCACCAGTTAATTAACCCTGTGGCCTCATAGGCCAGTCCGGCTTTGTAGAGTTGCAAGAAAATCCACTGTGTCCATTTGTAATATTCAGGGTTTGTTGTATTTATTTCACGCGACCAATCGAAGCTGATACCCCAGCCCTCGATCTGACGTTTTGAATTTTTTATATTTTTGGCCGTCGAGATCTTCGGATGAACACTATGCTTAATGGCAAAATTTTCAGCCGGTAAACCGAAAGCATCCCAACCCATCGGATAGAGCACTTCGTTGCCTTGCATACGCAGATAACGACTGTACACATCGCCGGCAACATAAGGTCGCAGGTGGCCCATATGTAAACCGACACCCGAAGGGTAGGCAAACTCGATCAAAATATATTTTTTTGATTTTAATGAAGTATCATCGGCAACATAGAGTTTTTTTGCCACCCAGTATTTTTGCCACTTACCCTCGATTTTTTTGTGATTATACGCAGACATGCATACACGCTAACACAAACTGTGTACTAAAAACAAAACTCCTCCGATTCTATCGGAGGAGTTTTGTTACGGTCATAACGTATTATTTCTGGCTGAAGCTGATGGTAATCGCGGTCTCCTGTTCGGAACCGGCCACCAAGATACCCATTTCGCGGGTATCTTTATTGAAGCTAAGCATCTGAGCGCCGTTAATGTTTGCGGTATCCTTTACTACCCAACCATTATTGACTAATTCAGCACGATAATATTTCACGACAGCATCAACACTGTCACTGGTGGTAAAGACACCGCTAGCCGCTGATTTACCGCCGACATTATTACTGGTGCCGGAGAACTGAATTTTTGAACCGGGATATTGGGGTACGTCGGCTGGCCAGTCCGCGGATAATTCCTGACTACCGTAGGTCACAGTGCCGCCATCGTTGCCTTTTACGGTTACTTTACCACCACTGAGATCAACATCGGCTTTACCACCGGTTGATTTTTCAATACCGTATTCAATTGCCGATTTACCGACCGACGTGAATACTTTTTTGATAATCCAGCCACTAAATACACTGCCGACGATTAACAGAAACAGAATAACGCCCAGCACGATCCATAACGTTCTCTTGCTCGAACCTGACGACTGCGGCGCGGGCTCTACGGCCGGTGTTTGCGGCGGCATTGCCGGTGATGTGGGGGTATCCATAATGCATCTACTATTTCATAAACATTGTGCCAAGACAACCCCCTAAGGTATGGCAAATAATTTTTTGGCGTTAGCTATGGTTGCTTGGGCTATTGTTTCGAATGTTCCACTGCGTAGTTGTGCGATTTTTTCGGCGACGAAGCGTACATATGCCGGTTCATTTCGTTTGCCACGATAGGGTTCTGGTGTGAGAAAAGGCGCATCAGTTTCAAGTAGAATGCGTTCCAGTGGCACATTGCGTACGCTTTCATCGTATTGGCGAGCAAAAGTAACAATGCCGTTAAAACCGATA
>CAYHYQ010000107.1:0-2395 GCA_964360715.1 uncultured Candidatus Saccharibacteria bacterium | reverse complement strand
AGATGGCAGGCGGCGAGCGGTTGGTCTCAAGCACTGGCCTACTGGGTTATTGTGGCGCCAAGCGACGGAACCGGTCAACAACAAATGTTAATACCGATCATTTCATCAGGTCCTGCTATTTCCAAAGTATATGACGGTCCAGCATTAATTCCCGACAAAGAATATTCTGTTTGGGTATACGGTCGTTCGCATAATTCCGATCAGAGTGAAGATCGGGCGTCATTTGCTTCTGGAACGGCAACTTTTGTCGCCACATCTACTGAACTATAGTAACGAAAATTAAACCTTTGTTGGAAACAGGAAGTATGGTAGTATTATCGCACCATGGATAATAACCAAAATACCCTACGGAGTTTTTGGCCACGACGCGTTTCTTGGCTCACTGTCATATTAGCTTTTCTTGCCATTGTTACTTTTTTAGCAATTTCTCGTTCAAACAATTGGTATCCAATGTCGGTAGGAATAAGTACGGGGGTAATGGAAGGGAATAGTTCAAGAGGAATAACACCTCCTTCGGTTATTGATGTGTCCACGATGGACGCCGATGTATCAAAAATGTATTATCCGTATCCTTATCCTAGTCCGGATGTTCCAATAACTGACACTCGAGAATTTTTGAAAATATATTACAACGCATCTATGCGAACTCGCGATGTGCCGGGTCTTACGCGCCGAGTTGAAACGACTGTACGAGGTTACGATGGCCGTATTGACCAGCAATCAAGTTCTCCAAAATACGGTTATGTGAGTTTTGTCTTGCCTCAAAGTAAGTATGATGCGTTCCGCGCCGAGCTTGAGGACCTCGTGAACAGCAAATTTCTCAATGTCAACATTTCATCACAAAATCTCTTATCGCAAAAAGTGAGCATTGAAGAACAGCAAAAACAAGCCGAGACCACGCTAGCGGATTACAAAACAGCACGTCAAAAAATTGTCAACACTCATGCCAGCGCCGTACAGACGCTTCAATCAAAAATTGATGCCGCCGAGGGCAAATCGGATGAGTTGGCTTTGTTGAATGAACAACTCGCCAATGAGAACGCCTTGTATGCGAGGCGATTGGACAATGCTGATAGAAATATCAAATACGCGCAGGATTGGATTAAAGCCGTTCAAACGCAAGATCAAACATTACTTGCCAATGTCGCAACGGTTTCAGGTACAATATCTATTCAGTGGATAAGTTTCTGGGAAATAGTCCAACTTTATCTGCCAAACTACTGGATTCCGACCATCTTTACTGTACTCGCTTTTCTATCTTTCCTCTGGGATCGTCGTCGCTTCGGAACGGTGTAAAAGTTTTGTAATAATTTTTCAACTATGAAAATTATGTCCAAAGATATTAAAAAGGACATTAAAAGCCACCTGCCTAATATAATCCCTGCCGGCATTGTGTTGGTCATACTCGGTGGTTTTCTTGGCTACGCCTTTTTTAGAATTTCTTCATTAACAGAAAATGTTGGGGTTCTTACAACGGAATTGGCATCCACGACCGCGGTGCTATCACGAAACACCAATGAGCTCTCGCAAAATCTTATTGACCTCCGTTCGCAGACCATCGGACTTTCCAATACGCTTTCTAACACTCAACAAAATGTAGAGTCGGTTAAAAACCAAGTCGGGGGAGTTGAGCAGACAATCGGTTCTATTACCGGCCAGGTCAACACCCTTCAAAAACTTTCGCAAACCGACCCGGAACTGCTCAAAAAATATTCCAAGGTTTATTTTCTAAACGAAAATTATGTGCCGGCGCACCTAATCAACATACCGACGCAATATCTTTACAACGAGTCCCGCCCTGAACAATTCTTAACAGAAACATGGCCGTCCCTAAAAATGCTCTTGGACGCGGCCAAAACCAACAGCATAGACCTTTATGTAAAATCCGCTTACCGGTCTTTTGCCGGGCAACAATCACTCAAATCAGAATATTCCGTCATCTACGGCGCCGGCACCGCCAATTCGTTCTCCGCAGACCAAGGATACTCGGAACACCAACTCGGAACGGCCTTGGACTTCATTACCACCGGACTTGGCGGCCAACTTGATGGTTTTGATGGCACTAAAGCTTATCAATGGCTTCTTGCTAACGCTCATCTTTATGGTTTAGAAATGTCATACCCCAAAGGAAACGCCTATTATGTTTACGAACCGTGGCACTGGCGCTTTGTAGGAAAAAAACTCGCCACCTATCTTCATGACAAAAAACTAAACTTTTACGACATGGACCAGCGCGACATTGATTCATATCTCGTCAATGTTTTTGATTGAAACAAATCTGTGATATGCTGAAATTATTATGAAAAACATCATCATTATATTTTTGGTTGTTATTCTTGTCGGTCTTGGTATGTATTTACTCATCCAGAATTCTTCTGACAAAACAGATATAAAG
>CAYHYQ010000106.1:0-2438 GCA_964360715.1 uncultured Candidatus Saccharibacteria bacterium | reverse complement strand
AAGTACCACTTACAACCTTATTCCACGTATCGGCGGCACTACCTCCATCACGTATTTCTAACTCCTTGTATGATAATTCTGGTACTAAAACAGGGAGAATTCTTTTGATTGAGGTGCCGCCTTTAAAATCTCTATGTATATGATATTGTTTCCTAAAAATATCCTCTAAGTCATAGATACGTGTCTTAAGCGCATCCATAAAGGGTTTTAATGTCGGAATCCTATTCGCTATTTCGTCGTTTCTCCCACATTCAAATCCTTTGTGCCAAACTACAATACTGCCACTTGTGCCAAGGTGCGCAGTAGATAATATTAAACGGTTACCGTAATTCAGTCCGGCAAAATCTGGTTTCCATGGTGTTTTTGCAGTTTAAAAACGATTTGCAGTCGTCGATCAATTTCTTGTTTCATAGTAAGGGGATTAAGCTTTTCATGTTCTGTTCGTAATGCATGCTTAGTGGATTTGCTAACATCGTTTCGTTCAAGCGTCCGCTGATACGGTGTTTTAGCCACCGCCTCTCGGGTAACTTTCCACCGCGCCCCGATCCGCTCTTTGGAAACAATCCTGCGTGAAGCCACAAAGTGATTCAAGTACGGAGTAAGTACATCATACACCGCGTTTAAAGCATCAACAACTTCGTGAACATCCAATCGAGCATACCCAACCCACCGCCGCACCACATGTCCGTTGCGTTCTTCTACGAAACAATTATCATTTTTCCGATTGGGACGAGAGCGGGTGAGTGCCACGCCCCGATGCAGACACCAATCATAGCAGTGCCAGTTAATGAACTCCGAACCCGAATCAGGGTGCCACTCTATCACCGAAAAAGGAATCTGTCGCTCAATCTCTCCCATGCTTTTAACCGTCACCTCCTGTCCTTTGTTAAACTGGGCACGCCGAGCGCCCCATAAGGTTGTCACATCCGTGCTGTTGACGGTATATACAAAGTCGCCAGCAAGGGTATGGCCGCAGTGAGCCACCGTGTCAATCTGGCAAGTTCCTACCGGAGCGGTCTCCCAGTCACCCCGTCGAACGGGAATGAGAGAGTGAATAGTTCCAGCAACCGTGGTGCTTTTCCCACGACACAAAAAGTGTTTCCTTTGAAACCCTGCTACCCGTTGCTTCATCGTCCCCAAGCTCATGGCCAATAGTTTGTCGGTAGTTTGTGGGCCATAGTTCCAGACACGGTCGCGTTTGAGAATGCGTACATACTCAGTGCAAACGGCATGCAAGTTTTCGGCACACGGCTCTGAGGCAATGTTCCACACTTCCTTGAGGGCGGCGGTAACGTCATTGGTGTAGAGTGTCGTGCGTCCTCGTTGCTCGGTTGCTCCAGCGCCTCGCATCTGGATTCGCTTGAACGAACGGGGAATTGACTTGCGGTGCGCTCCAGTCACAAAACAGATGTGGTCGATGATTTTACCCCGTTTCTTTTTGTCTCGCTCCTTTTTGGCTTTGAGCCATAATGCTAAATGCTCCCGATAGATGTTGTGTTTGGTGTTCATATTCATATGAACACCATGGTAACCGATTTACTATCTACTCGGTGAATTACGGTAACCGTTTTTATTATCTACAACGAGGTGTTTTTGAAGCGACTCAGTAAATGCTATACTCGGATCGCCAGAGCCAATGTGTAAAAACTCATAATGTTCAGGTTTATCCTCGGCTGACTTCAAAACATCAACTGAGTATTGGAAAGGTATCTGATTGTATGGAGAAAACCCATCAAATCTTGGAATTGCTGCCGGAAATGTTTCGTAGTCCAAGAAATACAGAGGGAAGGTTAAAGTTCCAAATTCTTCTACAATTTTCTCCTTATTAACTAAAACCTTGCTTAGATTATAAGTATTCACTTGGCTTTGCTGGATATTAGTTAACTTGATATGTGCAGGAATTTTATCAAGATGAAAAATATTACTATCGATTAACTCTTTCAGTTTTGCTTTACTATTTCCTATTCGTGCGATGTCGTGGACGCTATAATCGGGTACTTCGGGGTTAGCATGCTGAAAGGTTGAGCAGTGTCGCGATCTTCCTTTGTATATACAGTAACAATATCCACTTGGTTCGGTAGTCTGCGAAAGATATTTTATTGCTTCTACTGATTCAATAGCCACACTTTCAGCAATGCTTTCTACTTCACTGCTAACATCAACAATCTTAAAGAGTTGAGCGATATCAATGTCGCCGCTACGCACATAATCAGAATTAAGGTGAATGATATATGCGTTTCCTATTTTTAAATCACACTTCTGGAGTAGATTTTTTTGAAAAGCTAAGTCGTGGTAATGAGTTTTATCATCTACATCACTCGTTGATTTAACCTCGTATATTGAATAACTTTCTGTTGCCGGATTAAATTTCAATATGTCTATCGCCGCCAAAAAATTATCTTTAACAAAAATCGGCTGGAATAATATTTCTTGATTCT
>CAYHYQ010000105.1:1723-2527 GCA_964360715.1 uncultured Candidatus Saccharibacteria bacterium | reverse complement strand
CGGCGCATTATCAATTTGATCAACCTTCTCGACACGAGCCGTATAGCCGTCGCCGAGCATGTTTAACGTATGCAAAATCGCGGCTGTTAAAGACGTTTTGCCGTGATCAACGTGACCAATCGTGCCGACATTCAAGTGCGGCTTAGTGCGTTCAAATTTTCCGGCCATTGCGTTTACCTGCCACGGAGAGGGGTCCTAGGTTCTCTAAATGAGCGCCTACGTTCCAAAATACTCTGCCGAAGTGCTTAAGTTGCTTTATTACTGTTAGGAAAGAGACACAAAAGGAATTATAGCAAAAAAAATCGGCTCGTCAAATACCCTGCATATTATATACATTACCTAATGAATGTCTGGCTAGTATATCATATAAATTCAGACGCGCAAGAATCACAACTATTCGATCGGTGACGCCCCGTCCGCCGTCGCTTCACGCTGTAACAATTCTTCCTTCAAAGCCATAATTTCTTTATTGAGCATCTCGACGACGCGTTCTTCGTCGGTTTGTTCAATTGCTGATGGCTTCACCTCCTGCGCCGGAAATAACGGTTTCATGCCGCCACGTGCTTGTGGTTCAGCCAGCGGTATCGCCGCGCCATTTTCGAGCGTGGCATAATGCGCATAAGGCATAATCACATACTCCGGTTCCGTACCGTTCATAATCACAATCGCCCCAAATTTTTTGATAAGCTCCTTAAGCCCAGTAAGGTTCATGTTCTTCTTATAGCAGACCGTGATAATTTTGCAAATAAATAACGTTAACTGGTTTTAGTATACGAAAACTCCTCCTCGGCGCGGTGCCAAGGA
>CAYHYQ010000105.1:0-1713 GCA_964360715.1 uncultured Candidatus Saccharibacteria bacterium | reverse complement strand
GGAGGAGGGTGACCCCTAGATCCCGTTACTCGTATAGAACCTTGGGGTCGTGCATACTTGCGCCTATCGCGGTGGCCGGCTTCTTCCGCCAGTAGATCGTCCGAGTTGCACACTCGAATAATCGTACGGAAGAACACCCTGTCAGTTCCATTTCCCCTAGCTAGGGGGCATTCCGCTTTTTTTCGAGAACTCTGGGGTCACGAGTAAACCCCTCTCTACGCTGACCTCCATAATATAGCATACCCCCATTTTTAAGTCAATAGGCATTTTTTATAGCCCTAATTGACGGCTTAAAACCTATTTGATACGCTGTGACAGTCAAATGAAAGAAATCATCACCAGTGAATACGAACTCGCCTACCACCTGACGCCCGACCTTGAAGCCGCGGCGGCGGAAGCGCGGGTTAAAGATATAGAAGCGATTATTACCGGTATCGGCGGCAGTGTTTTGTCAGTTAAAGATTTGAAACGGATGCACCTTTCTTACCCGTTGCGCCATAAGCACTACGGCTTGTTCGGTACTTGCCGCTTCAGCGCCCCCACGACTGCCATCAATGCGATTGACTCACAGTTAAGAATTCACATAGATGTTCTGCGCCACCTCGTTGTAAAAGATGAACGAGTCGGCAAGGAAAAGCATGTTCTGGGCGAACACAAAGCCAGCACCCGCACCCGGGCCACACATGCCAGCGCCGCGCCGGATGCCGGCAAGGAAAAAGTTGCCGGTGAACAGATCGAAAAAGAATTAGCGGATGTCATTGAAAAACTCTAAATCATGAATCTCAACAAAGTAATGCTCATCGGCCGGTTAGCCCAAGACCCCGAGGCGCGCGTCACGCCGAGTGGGCAAAATGTCGTTACCGTGCGCTTGGCTACGAACCGTACCTGGAATGATCGCGCTTCCGGTCAAAAGCGCGAACAGGTTGAATTTCATACCATTGTTATCTGGGGCGCACTGGCTGATGTGGCTTCAAAATATTTAAAAAAGGGTCAGCTCGCCTATTTTGAAGGTCGTCTGCAAACCCGCACTTGGCAAGATACCGCCAATCAGAAACATTACCGCACTGAAATCGTGGCCGAAGCGATGCAACTAGGTCCCAAGGCCGCCGGCACTGGTGGCAGTACCGATACGTCAATGCGTACGATGACACCCCGTACCGCCCCCGGCGCAGGCGCAGGGACGAGCAATAAGAATACAACCCCGGCAGAACAGGAAGAAGAAATTCCGATTATAAATGAAGATGTGCCGACCAGTCATCCCGGGGCGCTGACCGGTGAAACCGAAGAAGCCGAAATTGACTTGAAAGATATCCCTTTTTAAGGTATCGTGGCTCGTACTACTTATATGCATACCGTTTGTATCTGTTGCCAAGATAAAATAAATGTCATTGATTATAAAAACACGGACATACTCCGCAAATTTGTGTCGGGCCAATTTAAGGTTCATTCTTCAAGCCGCACCGGCCTCTGTCCGAAGCATCAACGTGCCATGGCGCATGCCGTCAAACTGGCTCGCTTCATGGCGCTGATGCCTTACACCAAAGGCCAAACCCGCAAAAACTAAAATTAAATTAAAAGCTGCCACACCGGGGCGGTTTTTTTGTACAAAAAAAAGCTCCGATCAATCGGAGCTGTATTGCTTTACGCAAGGAGGTCGTGATCGAATGCCTTTGCGTCAAATTCATAACCGACGCCAAGCATTTCTACGAGCCG
>CAYHYQ010000104.1:0-2579 GCA_964360715.1 uncultured Candidatus Saccharibacteria bacterium | reverse complement strand
GACAGCATAACCCTTCTTCCTTTTCTCTTTTTCTCTTTCGCCGCAAGGCGACGCATGGCTCCAGCGGATTTAAACCCGCTGGAGCCGTTTTTCATTTCAGAAAATTTTTATATAATACGCTTGGCTATTATAACCGGCCCACTAGTATCGGGTAACGGTTTGCCCATACAAAGGAGAACTACGTGCCTTATTTTGGTGAAGACAGCTTCTTGAATAACTACTGCATAGGCAGCATACCCGTGGCTCTTTTTGGGTTATGGGCGGTATAGATGAAATAAGGCACTCACTCGATGCGGATGGTAACGTGCTCAACGGTAATTGCAATGACGACAGGTTCAACGTCAACTACTACAATCGGCACAATTCGAATCCGAATATCCGTGCTCGCAGGTAGACTCCAAGGAAAAGCTCTTGTTTAAAAGAGCTTTTCCTTATTGCAGGTATCTAATCCAGCCGTTTGTCATCTTGGATATTTCTTGAAGACGTGATTCAAAATCCGTATACTTTCTTAGTTCAATGATTTTTAATTCGTACAATAATCGAATGAAACGTTTTAGAACCTCAATTTTTACCCGAGCATCTATAAGTGTATTAATTTTTAGATGTCTTGATTCGAATGCGGCTGAGATGAGAAGATTAAGAAGTTCAATGCAGAATAATTCAACCTTTAGATATATCCCGAAACGATCACGCTTTTGTATTTTTGGAGTAAGGAGATAGATTTGTTTATATAACTCGCACAAACTATGGATTACAGGGATAGTCTCATTGGGGGGGGCGTTATTAGTCATAATTTATTTTATCAGATTATAAGTTTTGAAAACTTATTTTTAGCATGGCTGGAGTTTCGGCGTGGAAAGCGGCAGGAGCCCGACGTGCAAGCATTCGAGTTCAATCTCGAAGATAATCTATTTTTACTCCATGAACAACTCAGTCACGGCTATACGATTATGCAAAAATTGGAAAGAATCTTAGGATAAAAAATATTTGTTTTAGATTGGCGGTTTACTAATATATGTGTCATACTATTTTCGCTTATGGAAACACGAAATTTTTGTATTATTGCTCATGTTGACCATGGCAAATCAACGCTTGCCGATCGTTTGCTTGAATTGACCGGCACCGTTGAACGTCGCGATATGCATGCGCAATATCTTGATTCAATGGATTTGGAGCGCGAACGCGGTATCACCATAAAATTACAGCCGGTGCGCATGCATTATGCATACAAGGGCCGTGAGTATATTTTAAATCTGATTGATACACCCGGCCACGTGGATTTTTCATACGAAGTTTCACGTTCCTTGGCGGCCGTTGAAGGCGCGATTTTGCTGATTGATGTCACAAAAGGCGTGCAGGCGCAGACCTTAGCCAATCTGCATTTGGCGCAAGCTCAACATTTAACGATTATTCCGGTGCTTAATAAAATTGATATGCCCAATGCCCGCAGTGATGAAATTGCGGAAGATATCGGTGCGATTTTAAATGTTGACCCCGACAGTATTTTACGCATTTCGGCCAAAGAAGGTACGGGCATTACCGATGTTTTAACGGCTGTAATCGAACGTGTGCCCGCGCCGAAACCGTCACAAGGCACACTGGCGCGTGCGCTGATTTTTGATTCCGCATTCGATATTTATAAAGGCGTGCTTGCATATGTGCGTGTCATCGAAGGGCAGATCAAGGCCGGTCTGCCCTTACATCTACTGGCCTCGGGCGCTGAAACCGATGTTATTGAAGTCGGTTATTTTGCGCCAGCGCTTAAAAAAGATGCTGTGCTTATGCCGGGTGATATCGGTTATATCGCCACGGGTTTGAAAGATGTTGGTCTGGTACGTGTCGGCGATACGATTGGTGCTTTCGGTAGCACGCCTTTGGCTGGCTATAAAGAACCGCGACCGGTGGTATTTGCGAGTTTTTACCCCGAAGAAGGCGCTGGTTATGATACGTTGCGTGATGCTCTGGGTAAATTAAAACTCACCGATGCGTCGCTAATTTTTGAACCGGAATCATCGCCCGCTCTCGGCCGCGGTTTTCGCCTTGGCTTTCTGGGCATGTTGCATGTCGAAATTATTACCGAGCGCCTGCGCCGTGAATATAAATTAGAACTTATTGTTTCAACACCCTCCGTTGAATACCAAATACTAACCACGCGCGGTGAAATTCTGAAGATTCGTTCAGCCGCTTTAATGCCGGATGTCAGTCGCATCGAAACCATTGAGGAACCGATCGTACAAATCGAGCTCCTCAGTCCGGTCTCATATTTGGGCCAATTGATGAAACTTATGGCCGCCACGCGGGCGCAGTATTTGGCGACCGAATACTTAACGCGCGAAACAATCATCTTAAAATACAGGGTACCGTTAGCTGAAATTATTACCGATTTCTACGATCGTCTGAAAAGCGTCAGCTCCGGTTATGCCTCGATGAGTTATGAACCGGTCGGTTGGCAAGCGGGTGATCTGGTGCGACTCGATATTCTGATAGCCAGTGAAATGGTTGAACCGTTTTCGCGCGTTATTCCGCGCGCGCAGGCCCATGATGAAGGCAAACGTATTGGCGCCAAATTAAAGGATATC
>CAYHYQ010000103.1:0-2592 GCA_964360715.1 uncultured Candidatus Saccharibacteria bacterium | reverse complement strand
CGGGAATCGGCTGTGATATAAAAACTTTAGACATGGTGTGAGGTTCTACCGGTTTCTTCGATTTCTTTAATCTCCTTAATGCGCCGTTCATGCCGTGGATCGCCAACATATTCCGTCTCAAGCCAAAGTTTTACCTGACTTTGAATCTGTTTGATATCAATGAAAGAAGCACCCAGCGACAATACATTGGCGTTATTGTGTTCGCGAGATAATGTCAGAATCTCTTGTGGACCACCGTAATACACAATTGCACGCACACCCTGATATTTATTAGCCACAATCGCCTCGCCCTGGCCACTGTGGCCAAGCACAATACCCTTATTATTCCCGGGATGTGTGGAAACACGCTGGCCAACCTGAAAGACATAGTCAGGATAATCATCATCGGCATCATAGACAGTTGGGCCGAGGTCTTCAAAATCGTAACTCCATTCTTTAAGCCACTGCTTAATCTTTTCTTTCAGTTCAAACCCTCGGTGATCGGAGGCAAGATAAATCATATTATAAACGGTTTAAGTAACCAACGGCGCTCAGCAGTGCAATCGTGCCCTGCCCAGCGGCAATTACAATTTGCTTAAATGGTACATCGGTTACATCGCCGGCGGCAAATAAACCGGGGATGTTTGTTTCGCAATTCGCGTTTACCTTCACATACCCGAACGAATCCTTTTCTATTTCAGAGGGTAATATGTAGGAGTTTGGCACGAGGCCAATATGGATAAAAACGCCATCAACGATAAGTTTTTGCTCAACATTCTGCTTGTTGGTATACGCCAGGCCGGTTACAAACTCAGCACCTTGAACACCTGTTGTTTTTGCTTCATATATAACTTCAACATTCTTTTTGCTTAAAAGATTATCAATAAGCACCTTCTCGCCTTTAAATTGGGCATTCTTATTAATAACATACACTTTCGAAGCAATGTCAGTCAGCATCAAAGCAGCTTCGAGCGCCGAGTTCCCGCCGCCGACAACGGCCGTGACTTTATCACCAAAGAGCGGGCCATCGCAGACGGTACAATATGTAACGCCCTTGTTGCGATATTCCACCTCTCCGGGAACATCCAGGGTGCGCGGATGGGCACCCGTGGTAACAATGACTGTTTTAGCTATATAGTCACATTTGGGAGCATCGAGGGAACCAGTCGGCATTTTATCAGCCGCCTGTGTCATGTCATCGGTACGAGTTGTAATACAAAATAGACCATCAGCTTGTTTTGCTAATGATAAAACTTCGACACCATCTTCTATATTAATCTTATACGAATCGAGATGCTCACGAAACTTCTGCGCTAACGCGATACCGTTTGTATTACCGTCACCGGGCCAGTTGCCGATCTCACCCGAAGTGGCCACTTCACCGCCGAATTCTTTCGTAATTATTTTGAAATTCAAATTCCGCCGTGCCGCGTAAATACCGGCCGTGGTCGCCGCGGCTGAACCGCCGATAATTATAAGGTCATATGGATCCATTACGTCAGTATAGCATAGGGCTTAACTTCAAAAAATCCAAGAGACGCGGTACTATTAAATACAACATGAAACGCCACTGGCAACTTATTCTAATTATCGCCGTAACGTTGGTTGTGCATTTCGCATTCTTCGGTCAGCCGAATCAAACCGTTTTTGATGAAGTCCACTTCGGTAAATTTATCAACGGCTACTTCTCACACGAATACTTCTTTGATATTCATCCGCCGTTAGCTAAGCTCATCCTTTCGGGCATGGGCTATATCACTAACTTTCAGCCGACATTCAGTTTTGCCAATATCGGTGAAGCATTTCCCGATCATGCCTATCTGTGGTTGCGCCTCTTACCGACACTGGCCGGCCTGTTACTGCCGATTATTATCTGGTTTCTAGCCCGTGAACTCGGTCTTAGTAAAACAGCTTCACTTGTCGCCGCTTTATTCATCGCGCTCGACAATGCCTTACTGGTGCAATCGCGTTTTATATTGCTCGATGCTTTTCTATTGCTGTTTGGCTTCAGCGCACTACTGCTTTACTTTATATTCCGGCGTACACAACGCATTGAATTGCTGGCGGCGGCCGGCGCGTTGGCGGCCCTGGCCGTTTCAGTAAAATGGACCGGTGCCACATTTCTGTTCTTGATTATCGGCATGGAAATTATAAGTTATTGGCGGCGCTGGCAGGGTCTATGGCTGGTAAACCGGGTTTTATTATTGTTTGTTGTGCCATTTATTTTGTACTACATCTCGTTTGCGATTCACTTTGCCCTACTCAATAAAACCGGTGGTGGCGATGCCTTCATGACACCGCAATTTCGTAAAACACTTGTCGGTAGTCAAGATGCGGCTAACCCAGCTCTTAAGCCACTTTCGGAATTTGAAAAGTTTATAGAACTTAACAAAGAGATGTACCTGTCCAACGCTCGCCTCACCGCCAGTCACCCCTATTCAAGTACTTGGGATACCTGGCCATTTATGGTACGCACAATTTATTACTGGAACCAAGACAATATGCTTGAAACTAATCGCATCTATCTTATAGGAAATCCGGTGGTGTGGTGGCTGGCGGCGCTGGGTATGCTGCTGAGCTTATCCCCAGCGACAAGCCAGTGCTGGTGCGGTC
>CAYHYQ010000102.1:0-2629 GCA_964360715.1 uncultured Candidatus Saccharibacteria bacterium | reverse complement strand
AGAAATGCCGGAATTGTAAGTGGCTCGTCAATAGTCAACAACTCTGCCTCGACAACCTGCAAGCCCTTGGCTGGATGTTTAAAGTCATCCAGCTCAAAGTAGTGGCCGTCCAGGTAGAAACTCCGGCGCGATTTCGTAATTATCTGAGTACCAGGTACGATTTTGAGTTGAAAAACGTCATACTCTGCCCAAGTCATTCGCTCTTCAACTTCGGTCTTAACACCCGGCGCAATTTCGGTCTTCCAGGTGGCGTAGTAGGCGCTATCACCCTGCTGTTCAACACGTCGAATACGAAAGCGACCGCGTGCTGGCGTCTCGACATACATTTGGGTGATATCAACACTATTAACCCAACCCGCAGCCGTCACAATTTTTGCAAACGGCACCGGCTTCACGATGCGGAACTTGCGCTCGATTTCCAGCGGTTGCGGAAGACCAATAATACGTAAAGCGTAGGCCAGCACGCGCTTCAACTTGTCTTCAAACGAGCCGCCATCATTCTCAACCACGCGCAGATGCGGATGACCAATCCACTGCTGCAGAATGCAACCGTCACGCAAACGTGCTTCATCAAGCCCTTCATAACGCCTAGCGTTGGTTGCCATGCCATAGTGCGCCTCCGCGCCCTTGGCCGCCGTCACCAGATGAATCACGCCATCATAACGATCGCGTAGATCAATGATACCGCGCCCGCTTCGGCCCATAACGTCAACGAACTGATGCGGTTCGAGATAGCCGCCATTGTCCATCGTGCCACGATTCAACAGCACAACCACCAGCTTGTGCGGCAAGGCCCGAGCAAAGGCCTGTAGATACTCTTCATGACCCAACTGGGCCATCAGAATACCGTGCTGAGCGGCCACATAGCCGCCCATATCACGCTGGCGTAATTCACCGAGATTACCCACACCTTCTTCCATCAGGTGTGTGGCCACTTCTCGACCAACCAAAACCTTGGTTACACCGTGTTTGGATAACTCTGTCTGTAAATACTCAATGGCATTGTCCTTGCCACCGCACGGTCCGCCGGTCAAGACAATGGTTACAATACGCTTTGCCATCTCGCCTCCTTGCCTAATGTCTCATCTGAATCAGACCACTATAAGAGCGGCCTTCCGCCCAGTTCGGTTCATGCCTATCCATGTTTTTAACGTACCTCCCCTGCTTTTTATATACAGATAAATACAATCTCTGTCAAATCATAAAAATTGACTTAGTGTGTATTTTATGATAGTATTAATGGACACTGCTCTTTAAAGAAAGGAGGCCAGACGTGGCCACTCATGAGATTCTAGCAGGGCTTTCTGGCCTCGTTTGCGCCTTTGCGTTCATCCCTTACATTAGGATGATTGTGAAGGACTCGGAAACCCATCCCAGCATCGTATCCTGGCTTATCTGGGCCATGCTCGACACTATCACATTCACGGCCATGGCTGTGAAGCACAACACGAACTGGATGATCTGGGCTTGCGTCTTCTGCGCTTGGTCAGTCGTCGCCACAATCGTGTTGTGCGGCAAGGCACATCGAACGCCATGGGACAAGATGGACAAGGCCTGTGGTGCCTTCGGTCTACTGGCCATCATCTGCTGGGCGGTGTTCGGTGATTCCAGTTTAGGGCTTTTCTGGAGTTTGACCGGCACTTTCACTGCCGCCTTCCCCACATTCAAGCGGGCATGGCACGGCAAGGAAGATAAGCTCTCATGGGCGATTTGGACCGTGTCGTGCTGGTTTTTGATGGCTTCGTTTGCCGTCGCTAAGACCTGGGCATTACCCATCGCTGGCCAAGGTATCGTCTTCACAGTCATCGAAACCACGGTTTTTCTTCTTCTTTTCGTGAAGCCGATGCTACGGCGACGCTCGCCACAGGTGTTAAATATTGACGGCGAGTAGCCAGACAAGTCGTGCGGATCCGATTCACCGGATCCGTTTTTATTTATTTACTTGAGTTTAGAAATGTAGCCAGTTTTTCAAATGCTTTGCGACGATGGCTGATTTTATTCTTTTCTTCAATACCCATTTCGGCATAGGTTTGCGTATAACCCTCGGGCTGAAATATCGAATCCCAGCCAAAGTTTGTATCCCCGCGCGGCGATACAATAGTTCCAACTGCCTCTCCTTCAAAAAACTTCACTGTGCCGTCATCCGACATATACCCCAATAATGCCACGGCTTTTGCCTTTGCATTACTCATATGCTGTGTAATATCAGCTAGACCTTTGGCACCCATAGTTTTTAAAAACCATTTTATCAACGGTCCGGGCAAACCGTTGAGCGCATCGAGATATAAACCAACATCTTCAACAACAATAGCACCTTCCGACTGGCGGATACGCGCGGCGGTAAGCTTAGCTTCTATAATTTTATGTGGATCTATTTCCTGAATTTCCGGCACATCAATATCAAGCTGTTTAAGCCCTGGAATTATTAATCGCGCCTCCGCAAATTTATTAGCATTACCGGTTACGAAATAAAGGTTCATGTCTTCTTTGGATTTTAAATCATTTATAACAAAACTGCGTAAAATATTCCTTTCTCGGACCTCAGTTCAGTGTCTCCAGCGGCCACTGACTGCTTATCTCTCAACCCTGAAAGTTTCGCTATGCGAAACACCAATCTTTCAGGGTTTCC
>CAYHYQ010000101.1:1600-2675 GCA_964360715.1 uncultured Candidatus Saccharibacteria bacterium | reverse complement strand
ACCGCCCGTAACTCAACCGGTAATACCGGTAGCCCCGGCGCCGGTTGCGGCACCTACACTATCAGTTATGGCGCCTTTGCCGACTCAGCCGAGTCATTTTAACGTTGCGCCGGCGACATCAAACGAAGCCCCGCCGACAATTAAGGGTATCCGCGCCTATCTAACACCAAAACAATTTAAACTCGCGATACTGGGTTCAATTGGTGTACTGATTCTGGCGCTGGCCGTATTCTATCTGTTCCGTTCACCATTCAGTGAAGCCAAAGTCACCATAAACGTAGATGGTGCGGCCGGTATCTCCTCGGGTACGCTCGTAACCTATACCGTCAAGTACGCGAATAAAAACAGCATTGGTCTGAACAAGGCCACACTGACATTCTTTTATCCGCAGGACTCCGTGCCGGTGCGCGACAATAAGATTCTAACCACAACCACCGAAGTTATAGATTTGGGTACGATTGGTCGGGGCGATTCCGCCGAGAAGAAATTCACGGCGTATGTTATCGGTGAACAGGGGAGCGTTAAATCGGCGCGCGCCCAATTGCGTTTCACGCCCAGTTCGGTAGTGACAACTATTCAACGTGAGAATTATTTTCAAACGGCCATTACTGCCGTACCGGCACCGATCAGCATCGAGGCACCACAAAATATTGTCAGCGGTCAATCCGTAACTTATACCGTGCGTATTAAGAATACTTCCGAAGAAGATTTATCAGGTTCGCGCCTACGGGCTGGATACCCGTCGGGTTTTCGTTTTACTTCAGCCACGCCCACGCCGGCCAATGATCAAGATATGTGGGAAATCGGTTCACTGCCAGTTGGCGGCGCGGCCACATTTAACGTTATCGGCACCGTCGGCGGTTTGCAGGGCGAACGTAAAACTATCACGTTTACATTACAGCGGCGCATGCCTGATTTAGGTTTTGATGCTTATGATATGAATGGCAATGATAAAATAGATTATGTTGAGTGGATAGTGCCTCATTTAAGCTTTCAAACCTTTGATTTAGTTTACAATTCAACTAATAATACAATTACGCAATGCGGAAACATTACACAGCAAGGAACCTATACA
>CAYHYQ010000101.1:0-1590 GCA_964360715.1 uncultured Candidatus Saccharibacteria bacterium | reverse complement strand
CAATTATCACTGCCGCCGTTAACCGTTGATATAGCGGTCAACGACAATACTGATTACATCGCGCATCTCAGGGATAAACTCGACTATGTCGTTACGTTTCGCAATAACTCTGCGATTGATTTGCGGAATATGACATTGGCCGTCAAACTCGACGGTTCGATGTTTGACTACGGCACGGTACAATCCGCCGGTTTCTTCGATGGCCGCACGAATACCATTACCTGGCCCACCTCGGCGGTAGCGGGTTTAGCCAATGTCCGGCCCGGACAAGCGGTTACCGTGCCGTTTAGCGTTGTCTTGAAGCAAAATTTCGGCAGTGGCGGTCTGGGCGCGAAGGATTCATATATTAAAGCCAGTGTGCGTTTGGAAACACCCGATGTTCCGTCAGATATTAAACTTGATCGGCTGGTTGCGACAACGGACTTGATTACCCGCATTTCCGCGGCGCCAACATTGGAACAACGCCTAGCGACGAATGACTCGACATTCGGTTCGACCGGGCCTTTTCCGCCCAAAGTTGATCAAACAACCCTACTAACGATACAGTGGATCGCGCTTAACCCATCAAATGATTTAACCCCGGCCAAGGTCTCGGCGGTGCTGGCGCCGGGCGTAACGTGGCTCAATAAGACGCGCGTCAGCGGCAGTCAACCCCAGCCGATGTATAATGCTAAAGCCAACACGGTTACTTGGGATTTAGGCACCTTGCCGGGCGGGACGGGTTCAATCTGGCCAACGGCCAACGCATTTTTCCAAGTCAGTATTACACCGTCGGTTAACCAAATTGATAAAGACGCGGTTTTATTAATAGGTCCCAAACTTGAGGGCACCGATGTTATCACCAAAGAACAGATTGTGCGTGCCTTGCGCGATCTCACAACAAACAGCGTACAAAATGGCGGCTTAACGCGTGTTCAACGTTAAATGAATAACGACGAAACAAAACTTGAAACCATCGTGTCGCTTTGTAAACGGCGCGGTTTTGTTTTTCCCGGCAGTGAAATCTACGGCGGTTTGGCCAACAGTTGGGATTATGGCCCGCTGGGTGTGGAATTGAAAAATAATATCAAAAAATTGTGGTGGAAAATGTTCGTACAGGAGCGCGCCGACATGGTTGGTCTCGACGCCGCGCTGATCATGAACCCCAAGGTCTGGGAAGCGAGCACCCATGCCGCCACATTTAATGATCCGCTTACCGAATGCCGCGCTTGCCACGGTCGCTTCCGGGCGGATCAAATAAATGGTGTGTGTCCCAATTGCGGTAGTATCGATTTAACCGAGCCCAAGCAGTTTAGTCAGATGCTCAAGACCTTCATCGGGCCAGCCGAGGACTCAAGCGCGCAAGCGTATTTACGCCCCGAAACCGCGCAGGCCATATTCGTGGATTTTAAACAGATACTTGAAACCAGCCGTCAGCGCGTGCCGTTTGGCGTGGCGCAAATCGGTAAGGCCTTTCGGAATGAAATCACGCCCGGCAACTTTATTTTCCGCACGCGCGAATTCGAACAGATGGAAATCGAATATTTTGTTCGACCGGAGCAATGGCCGGAACAATTTGAACTTTGGCTCGAGCAGATACAACGCTGGATC
>CAYHYQ010000100.1:0-2859 GCA_964360715.1 uncultured Candidatus Saccharibacteria bacterium | reverse complement strand
TGAACCAGGATGAAACGCGTGCTACATTTGCGTTTACGCCGAAAGCATTACCCGATGGCCAGCTTACGCGTATTGTTTATTATGGCACTTTCGGTATTCCGTGCGGTGGCACGCATGTCGCTATGACGCGTGACATTGGTACGATGACAATTAAAAAAATCCGGCAAGATAAAGATATAGTCCGCATCGTGTACGACGTGCAACATTAATCACATGCCTGCCGATACAACAAACCAAGCAAAAAAATCAATGGCCGCCGGGGCGTTGCTATTCAATAGCGTCGGCGAGTTTATCATTGTCGAAATGACCTATAAAAAGGACTGGAGTATACCGGGTGGTGTTGTGGAGACCGGTGAATCGCCGCTTGAGGGTTGTCGCCGCGAGGTTTTTGAAGAAGTTGGTTTGGCATTGCCCGCATTCAAGCTTTTGGTGGTTGATTACAAACCGGCGTTCGAACGCCCGCCCGATTGGCTTCACTTTACATTTGATGGCGGCTTACTGACTGATGAACAAATACAAAGCATTATTTTGCAGGAAGGTGAAATTAAAGATTATCGTTTCGTAACCCTCAAAGAGGCACTGCCACTGGTAAGTACAAGCATGGCGCGGCGGTTGCCGTATTGTTTGCAAGCGCGTGAAGCCGGTGCGGCAATGTATCTAGAACAGGGAAATATTGTATGAGATGTTTACTTGACATAAACACAAGTAAGTTCTATATTGTAAAAGTCAAACTGGAGGACCTGTGAATCTTCAAAGACAAGCACCGGCAACAAGTAGCATTACTCGAGTGCGGATTCCCGATGATGATCGCGAGGAGTGGGTGCGCACTTTGGCGTTGGGTGGTTTCACGAAACGTGAAATTCGCATCATGCTGTTGAATTTGAGTGATTCGTATCTGTTTGAAAATCACGGCGCTGTAATTGCCGAACACATTCGTGATGCCGAAGCCACGGTATTACGGCAAAAGGGCAGTGAGCTGTGCGAACATGAGAAACAGCACATTCATACTCATGTAGTTGAAAAATTACGCCAGCTCTTTATTGAAAACGAACTGTCCGGCGCGGAGTGGCTCGGGGCCTGAGGGTCCCATTTTTATTTTGTAAAATCCGGTTGCTATATTTGCATAAAAATCGTTTTTATTGCATTATAGTGTTAAGTACTTTTCAAAGATGGGAGATATATGGAACCGGACAAGACAGTGATTGAATTGCGTCGTCGCGCCGAACGCAAAACGGTTTTGTACGATCAACTGTTTGAACGTGCAAAACGACGCATTAAAACAAATCGCGAGTTGGCACTCGTGGGCGTCAAGAATCATGCCGAGCATGAGCGCATCGAGCTTCTTTATGATCAAGAGGAAAGCGATGCCAGTGACGACGTGAAACGCTGGGCCGATATGGTGGTTCGCGCGCAAGAGCACTCCCAGATTGACGAAAAAAGCGGTCTTTACCGTGAAGCGGCATTTGCCGAGTGGTACGCACAGGCCGTGAGTCGTCTTAAACCAAATCAAATTGCAGTGTTGGTCGCTTTCGATCTTGATGGTTTCAAAGTCCTCAACACTACGATTGGTCATACGGCCGCCGATGGTATTTTGCGCGAAGTGGGCGAGGCGATTCAATCAGCCATTCGCGCCGATGACGCCGGTTGTCGTATTGGTGGCGACGAATTCATGGTGCTGTTGTCGCACATGCCAGAAGAGACCGATGTGCGCGCCGCATTAAGTCGTCTATGTACGCGCATCGGCGCCATTGTGTGGGGTCAGAAGCAACAACAGCTTTCGGCAAGTTTGGGTGCGGTTATTGTGCGGGCCGCGGATGCGCCTTATTTTAACGAATCGCGCGCGGCCGCCGATTTGGGCTCGAACGTATCCAAGAGTTTAGGCCGTCGTCGGCTCACGCTTATTGATGGCGAACAATATGGCACTTACCGCCTGATGGACGGTGTGGTTGAGGGTCAATCAACAATCATCTGTTCGTACGATGGCGCCGGTTTGGTGGCTGATCTCGAAGCCACGCCCGAGCAGTGTTATCACGAAGTAATGACCGGTGTACAGAGAGTGATTGAGGAAATCACTACGGCCTTGGGCGATCAACTTGCCGAACGTTTGCACTGGCTTTACAGTGTGCGCACACTTGAGGAATTGTCACTGACGAAATTGGCCGGCGTTCTGTACAAATGTCGTCAGAAAAAGTTTTAGCAAACCCTTCATTAGTATCGAAGGGTTTTTATCTGGAATGAATTTTACAACAATAAAAACCGGTTGCCCGGTTTTTATTGTACGGCTGGTGCATCTTGTTCAAAAGTTTAATTAAGGACAACGCGCCATTTCAGGACTGCATCCCACCATAATGCTATAAGTACAATAATTCTTTGTGTAACTGAGTCAAGGCAGTTATCAACAGTTGCGATATAGTAGTCGTTACCGTGTATTCTTCGGGTATAATGAAATGATGCAAAAGCAATGGCAACTTTTTTCGGAAACCGCGCGGGCATGGGATGCCATGCTTGAAGATTGCCGCGCCGCGCGGAAAGCGATTGATCTCGAAATGTATATTTTTGAGCCCGATGTTATCGGCAGGCGTTTCTTACGCTGTTTTATGGAAAAAGCTCGGGCTGGTGTGCGTGTGCGTTTACTTTTTGACATGGTCGGTAGCTATGCGCTTTATAGCTCCGATACTGAACAAGATTTACTTAAGGCCGGTGTCAAAGTGCACTACTACAATAAAATAAGTCCCTGGCGTATCGGTACGTTTCTATCGTGGTATTTTAGAGATCATCGTAAAATTTTAGTTCTCGATAACACGGTGGCTTATGTTGGCGGTGTGAACATCGGCCGCGCGTATCGTACTTGGCGCGATA
>CAYHYQ010000099.1:0-2991 GCA_964360715.1 uncultured Candidatus Saccharibacteria bacterium | reverse complement strand
CCGCTCCAGATAATACTATCGTCCGACAACGTCAGATAGATTCTTCTCGACTAACAACTATATTAGCGACAAATTGCTCCAAGAAAATAATTCGACGGGTTATTAAATTGATTTATGACCTACGCCTCGCGAGCTGGAGAAAAGTTGGAGCATGCTCTACAAAACTTCAATATACATGTTGCCGGTTTAGTTTGTGCTGACTTTGGTTCAAGTACAGGTGGTTTTGTAGATTGTCTATTGCAAGCCGGGGCGAAGATGGTTTATGCGGTTGAAACCGGTTACGGTGTTTTGGATTGGAAACTTCGTAATGATAATCGGGTGGTGGTTATGGAACGTAAAAATGCAATGCATGTTGAACTTCCGGACAAAGTTGATTTCATAAGTATTGATACGAGCTGGACTACGTTGGATAAAATAATTCCCAATGCTTTAAAAAATCTTAAAGAAAAAGGTCAAATTGTAGCTTTAGTAAAACCGCATTATGAAGCTGAACCCAAAATGTTGCGCAAAGGAAAGCTGTTAGATGAGTTTATTCCGGAAGTATTGAACCGGGTAAAGAGCAAATTAATGGAACTTGATATTGAGATCTTAAATGAAACCTCCTCGCCGATATTGGGCGACAAGGGTAAAAATAAAGAATACCTATTCTATCTAAAAAGAAATAATGAATAGCGCGCCGGAGTGATTGATTCTAGCCACTCCAATGTTAAACTTGGCATATGGAAAACTTAAAATATGGTAGTCAGACGGCTAATGTTCAGAGATGTCCATACTGCCAACAGCCAGTTAATGAAGATATTATGGGTGAACATCTTAGTGTTTGCTCGGCACGCAACTCCGATGAACCGCGCGGCGTCAGCATTAGCGGCAAAGCGACACTATCACCGGAGCTTAAAAAACAGATCATAGAAAATTTAGGTAAAAAGTATAAAAACAAAGAATAATTTAACTGATTTTCAGTGATTTGACATAATTTTAAAATAGTATGCATTTTTGACTCCAGAACCGTTCTGTGGTATTATAACAGTATAGGATTCATTAAAGCCCCCGGGCTTTTTTGTTTCCCCAAATACCATGAAAACACTACAAAAAACTCTCATTGGCGCCGCTCTGGCCGTTATTATCGTATCAACGGTAAGCATGGCTCAAGCCGGTATTTTTAGCTCTTTCATGGATACGCTACCGTCATTGGCAATTAAGGCGACCGGTGGTAATAGTATGTCTTTTATTAGCGGTAAAGTAGTAATTATTGAGGAACCGCAAAAGATTGTTGAATCACCGATTACCAGCGATGTCTTCCTGGCTCAAACCAGCTCACCAAAAACCTCGAGTAATCCGAATGCACCGTACGTTACAAAGACCCGCAAGCAAGTGGTAGCATTAACCGGTTACTCTTCGACGCCGGATCAAACCGATGATACGCCGTTCATTACCGCGCGTGGCACACATGTGCGCGACGGTATCGTCGCCGCCAACTTTTTGCCTTTCGGCACAAAGATAAAAATTGACGGTTTCGGCGATAAAGTATTCGTTGTTGAAGATCGTATGAATCGCCGTTATACCAATCGCGTTGACATCTGGTTTGCCAGCCGTGAAGAAGCTCTGGAATTCGGTATTCGTACGCTAACCATTCATATCATTGAATCATAAGCGGCAAAAAACCTTGTTGTAAAACAAGGTTTTTTGTTACCATGCCACTATGCGCCTGTAGCTCAATTGGAAGAGCGACAGCCTTCGAAGCTGTAGGTTCCAGGTTCGAGCCCTGGCGGGCGCGCTAATAAAAAAGGTCGTTTTCAAACGACCTGAGTAATTCTTGTTTATCGTGCTGGCGTGAGTGTCGCCACCAATCTGCCGATGGCGCGCGTATGCGCTTCTTCATCAGCAACCAGTTGCCGGGCCGCCTTTCTGAAGTGCGCGTCATCCAACGGTAACCCTACCTGCGTATTCTCACCTACTTGCGTCAGCGTGCGCTGGATATTCCTGATGTCGTCAAGAAAAGCCACGACTGTGCGCTCGCCAACGGTGCGTGCCGTCGCAAGAATTTGCGGTGCATTGTCTACGATGTTTGCAAGTCGCTCACGTTCGAGCGCATCGCGTAACTGGCTACCGATTGCACCCAGCCGGCCACGACAAAGCTCAAAATACTGAATGACGGAATCCTTTTGTCGGCGCAATGATTCTAGCGCCCGACTGAATTCAGCGTGATGTTCAGTGGCCATCTGAATATCATGCTCGAATGATTCTTCACCATCCTTAACACGCTGAGAAAAGTAACCGATACCTTCCGTAAGCTCAGCCAAGGTGTTGACGAGTTTCGTTTCCAGCCGACTGAACTCGGAGCCATCTCCGATTACTTGTCTCTGATGTTCATCAATCGTTTTGCGAAGTACCGCCAACACATGCCCGTCAATTTCTTTGGGTTGTGTCGGTAACTCGCGTGAACCCTCTCGCTGTCGGCGCTTGGACTTAAGCTCATAAGCCAAAATAATTCTGTATACAATCAGCCCCACAGTGGCAGATATGGCGCCACCTACAAACGGATTAATCATCCTTTCATGCTGTCCCATAAAGAATGAGATAAAGGATAGTATACCAAAGATAACAGATAATATTAGGGGGAATAACACCCCAAGAATAAACAGATCTCCCTGAAATGATTTCGTTAAATCCAGTAGCGAAACACCTGATTCTCTGACTTCACGCCGTGGCCAGAAGAACTCAGAAATCCTTTGATACCACTTCAGTTTCAGCTTATTGTTAGGGTACAATACTTGGCGAATGCTATCGCGTAAGTTGGCCATAACCTAACCTCCTATCCCTTCCTGTTTCTTTTACCATGGTGGCTATAAAACGTCAAATAATAGGACGTTTTAAGTCGTATTATGTATACATTGACTATAGGTCTGAATAATGCTAGAATATAAGGGTAATCTAAGACCTACGGACAGCCCTCAATCAGACCACCTTGTAATTAATATTTCTCAACAGCGC
>CAYHYQ010000098.1:0-3007 GCA_964360715.1 uncultured Candidatus Saccharibacteria bacterium | reverse complement strand
GCATGCGCCATCATCGGGGATACTATGACCGCAATTCGGACACGCCAATACGCACCTCCCGTAGTTGCGATGTTAGAAAAAATATAAGTGAACAGCTTAGGCCATAGAATATACGGTTTTTATAAATAAGGCAAACAAAAACACCCACATTGGGTGCTTTTGTTTGTTGGGATTAACGTTTTGACCACTGTGGCGATTTGCGGGCCTTCTTGAGACCATATTTACGGCGTTCTTTTTCACGCGAATCACGGGTTAGAAAACCGGCTTTCTTAAGTTTTTTGGCAAAGTTGGCATCAAACAGTACAAGCGCGCGACTAATACCGAACTTAATGGCATCGGCCTGACCGGCGATACCCCCGCCCAGTACTTTAACGGTGGCTTTGAAACGGTTTAACGATTTGAGTTTACGTAACGGCGCTTCAACAAGAAGTTGTAGATTAGAATCACCGAAATATTCATAATAGGGCTTGTCGTTGACAGTTATTATTGCCTTATCTTCGGCCGTCTGTGTGTCGGTTGATTTGCGCGTTAAAACACGTACCCGGGCGATGGCGCTTTTGCGTCGCCCGACGGCTTCGTAATATTTCTGTACGCCGGAAGCATCGGTGTCGTCTATAATGATCGGCATCTCTTCGTCATCAGCCGTAATAGCCGCGACAGTGTCGGTTTGAGGGATTGGTATAACAATTTCGTTTTCGAGTAATACGCTCATGGATTATTTAATCTCTAAATTACGGATGATTTTAGCACGCATACGGTTTTGCGGTAGCATATTCATAACGGCTTGGCGCAGGACGCGTTCCGGCCGCTCGGCGGTTAAGCGTTTAAGCGAACGCGCTTTCATACCGCCCGGATATCCAGAGTAGTGGTAATATGTCTTTTGTTCAAGCTTACGGCCGGTGAATTTCATGTCGCGTATATTTTCGACAATAACTTTTTCCTGCGGCATGAGGTTTGGTTGATAAGTAGCGCGATTCTTGCCGCGCAGTAATACGGCAATTTTTGTTGCTAAACGTCCGAGTGCTTGATCCTTGGCATCAATGGTGTGCGTGTTCATGGTTATGATACAAATTCTATGACCGCCATGCGCGCGCCATCGCTGATGCGTTGCGGTAACTTAATGATGCGCGTGTAACCACCCGGCCGTGTCATGAAACGCGGACCGAGTTCTTTAATGAGTTTTGTAACTGCGCCGGCATTGAGCGTCTTGCGCAATTCACGCACGGAAGCCATATCATTTTTCTTGCCGCGCGTAACAAGTTTCTCAACATATGGCCGTAAGCTTTTCGCTTTGGCTTCGGTAGTTGTCATACGACCATGCGAAATCAAAGCTGTCGCCAGAGCTTTCATGAGCGCCGCACGGGGTTTTGTTTCGCGGCCGAATTTACGTTGTTTATTGCGCTTATCCATGGTTTTATTCGTCTTTCTTCTTACGCGGTTTCTTTTCTTTCTTCTCTTCCGTTACTTCCATTACTTCAGGTACGGCAATCATATTAATTACTTCGAAATGTTTCATTAAAATATCCGTTGCATTCTTCAATGCTTGCTCCGGCATTATACTACCATCGGTTTCGACATCAAGTATTACTTTATTGTAGTCGGTGCGTTGCATAACGCGGATATTTTCAACGGTAAAGTTGACATTCTTAATCGGCGTAAAGATACCGTCAATAGCTATCTCACCGACACTCAGTTTATCTTTCTGACGCTGTTCAACCGGCACATACCCCGTACCGCGCTCGACGGTGATTTCCATTTCAAGCTCGGCTTTCTTATCGGTCAGTGTGGCAATATGTTGATTTTTGGTAATCACTTCGACATCAGCCGTCGTTTTTATATCAGCGGCTGTAACCTCAGCGGCACCTTTGGCGTTAAGCGTCAAAATAATCGGTTCATCACGAAACATCTTAAAACGCACCTTCTTCAAATTCAAAACAATCTGGACGACATCCTCCATTACGCCCGGAATGGCCGAAAATTCATGGTCAATGCCCTTGATTTTGACCGCGGTCACACTCGTGCCTTCGAGAGATGAGATAAGTACGCGGCGCAGGGTGTTACCGATGGTCATACCGTAACCGGGATATAATGGCCCGATTTCAAAAACAGCTTTATTGCCTTCGCGGGATAAAACCTTCGGTTCTGCAGGTAACTGGATCATTGTATTTTCCGCTAGTGTCGCATATCAGTCCGGCTTAATCGGAGCGCTATGGACGGTTGCGGTATTAATTATCGTGAATAAAAATCAATTATCGAATTCATATCAGCCGGATCAATACCACTGTCAATCATAGTCGGCACAGCGTTGACGGTGGCCAAATACTTATCTTTATCAACACTGAGCCATTGCGGCGCTTGTGTGTTTTTAATCCAGTTCGGCACCAGCGCCGAGAAATATTTTGCTTTCATACTGCCTTCGCGCACACCGATGATATCACCGGTTTTAACGTGGTAAGACGGAATGCTAACCTTTTTGCTATTTACGGTGATGTGGCCATGATTTACAAGCTGGCGCGCCTGATCACGCGATTGCGCCAAGCCGGAACGATAAACCGTGTTATCGAGCCGACGTTCAAGACGTTCAAGAATAGCCGCGCCACTTTCCATTGAGGATTTGATAGCGGCTTTAACGAGATTTTTAAATTGACGCTCCATGAGACGATACATCTTTTTAACTTTTTGTTTCGAACGCAACTGCAGGCCGTAATCTGAAACACGGTTGCGGAATGACTTACCATGCTGACCCGGCGGATACATGCGCTTGACCGTTGCCGATTTTGGCGAGTTTGAACGCTCACCCTTTAAAAAGAGTTTGGCTCCGAGACGACGTTCTATCTTTTCTTTTGGTCCTGTATAACGTGCCATAATGTTTTAAACGCGACGCGGTTTCGGTGGTCGCACGCCGTTATGCGGTAATGGCGTATCGTCTATAATAGAAGTAATAGATATGCCCCTGCCGGCAACACCGCGAATAGCCGCTTCACGACCGGGGCCGATACCGCTCACG
>CAYHYQ010000097.1:0-3026 GCA_964360715.1 uncultured Candidatus Saccharibacteria bacterium | reverse complement strand
CCTTACCTCGTTAGCAGTGAGGCGCTTTCGGCCACTCAGCCACACCTCCATAATACTCGCTATCGCCAAAGTACTCCTTATTCTATATAAAAATCCAATAAAATCAACCCAATAAAAAGCGGGTTAAACCCGCTGATAGCTTACGTCACCGGAAATGCGCGCCGGTCAATCGCCACGGCTTTCTCGATAATTCGATCAAGTAGACGTATCTGTCTGTGCAAATCACTTTCGATATCTTGGATTTTCTGCCGTGTTGCGGCAATATCCTCGATACCGGCAATGATTTTTGCACAATATTGATCATCGAGTTCAAACGAACCGTGATAAACAGGATCGCCACCGGCCATAGGGAATGTCTCACCCGCGACAAGTCGTTGGGCATTCGCAACCTCAAATGAACCTGGCAACTCGGCTGAAGTAAGCTCGATTCTTGTGGCACTAAGAATTTTATAGCCCACGAGATGTTCGCCAATTAACAACACACGCTGAAGATAACTACTCTGACCGCGAACCATGCTAGTTACAGGAAACTCTAACGAGTAAACAAGCATTATAGATCCTTATTACGCCGGGAATGTCTCTAGCGCAACCTTAATGATATTGCGTGCTTCGCGCTCGAACAAATTCTTACTTAATTCTGCGCGCCGAGCCAACAGAATGATCCTTCGTATAACTTCATCGTTCACTTCGAAAGTGCCGTGGTAAACAGATGTTTCTACACCGGTTGGTGGAAAGCCAGTTTCATCATCTTCGAGAGGCGTGGGTGCTATACCGGGTGGACGTCGGATGACTTCCAAAGCACTGGCGATACTTTCAGGATTTTCTGAAAAGTAATCTATATGTGGGTTTGTAAGATCAAACCCGTGGTATCCGATAATTACCGGCCCAGGTGATTGTTCTATAAAGAGCAGACGCTCTTCCATAACTTCACCATGTGTAGCCGCTATGATATCTTCGACAACGTGCCATTGAAACGAATGAACTTTCATCTGCCCTCCC
This sequence comes from uncultured Candidatus Saccharibacteria bacterium, assembly GCA_964360715.1. Lineage (GTDB taxonomy): Bacteria > Patescibacteriota > Minisyncoccia > 2-02-FULL-40-12 > IGHO2-01-FULL-4-A > CAYHYQ01. The sequence continues at coordinate 2,027 of CAYHYQ010000097.1, read as the reverse complement.
TGTTTTAAGTGTTGGTGAATCGTCTTTTGAATTAGAACGCTTGGTATACTGAGCGTTCTAATTCAGGGGTATGGGTGCCGTTTAAGAACTGGACCAACATTACTGTGCTTTCACTGAAGTGTCAATAGGTTTTTCTTCGACAGATTTCTTCTGCCGACTGCGGCGCGTGGCTGTATATGCTTTGGGTTTAGGGGGGTTGGCTTTCCAATATTCGAATAATTCTTTGAGCTCGACATCGGTGGTGGGTTTCTTGTTGGCCACGAATGTACAATCGGGGTAGCGCGTGCAACCATAAAAAACTTTACTGCGACCACGGCCTTTGCGTTCGACGACATCGCCAATACTGCAACTCGGGCATTTAAAGCCGGTACGGTTCCAAATCTTGCTGATGCCTTTGCATTTGGGATAATCCTGACAGCCCAAGAAATAACTGAAACGGCCGCGCTTAACGGCCATGGGTTTGCTACAGAGCGGGCATATTTCGCCTTTGGTTTTTTCTTCAAGCTCTTTAATCTTTGCCGCTTCTTCAGGCAATGGTTGCGTAGTACTGCATTCTTTATCGGGACAGGCCAAGAATTTACCCATGCGGCCAAAACGCACAATCATCATCTTGCCACACTTCGGGCAGGGGGTCGTGGACAGTTCTACAACTTTCTGCACGCTTTCTTCCTTTTCTTTCAAGTGCTTGGCAAACGGCGTATAAAATTCTTCAATAACCGCCGTCCATTTTAATTTGCCCTCGGCAATTTCATCAAACGATTCCTCGACATGCGAAGTAAAATTAATGTCAACAATTTCCGGAAAGTTTGCAACGAGCATATCGTTTACCAAAACGCCGATTTCAGTCGGTTTGTATTTTTTGTCTTCTTTTTCAACATAACCGCGGTCTTGCACAGTTGCGAGAGTAGGTGCGTAGGTAGATGGCCGGCCGATGCCGTGCGATTCAAGCGCCTTGATGAGTGTGGCATCGCTATAGCGCGCCGGTGGTTCGGTAAAATGCTGAAGCGGTAATAGTTCTTTTAAATCCAGCACGTCTTTTTCTTTCAGCTCCGGTAATTGACCTTCTAGTTCTTCTTCGGCGTCTTCATCTTGGCCTTCAGTGTAGGCGCGAATAAAACCGTCGAATTTTACCACCTGACCGGTGGCGCGGAATTGAAATTTTTCACCAGCGGCGATATCAACGGTTGTATGGTCAAGCGTAGCCGGTTGCATCTGACAGGCAAGAGTGCGTTTCCAAATAAGTTCGTAGAGGCGCTTTTGGCCGGCATCCGGCCCGGGGCGTTTTAAATCATCGGGTAATAATGCCAAATTTGTTGGCCGGATAGCTTCATGGGCTTCCTGCGCGCCTTTGCTTTTGTTGGTAAAGTGGCGTGGTTCCGGCAAAGTATAGTTGGCGCCAAAATGTTTTGTGATAACTTCTTTGGCTTGTGCTAAAGCAACCGCCGCAAGATTAACGCTATCAGTACGCATGTAAGTAATCGTACCGGTTTCATACAGCTTTTGCGCCAACGTCATGGTTTGTTTGGCCGAAAAACCAAGTTTGCGCGCGGCTTCCTGCTGTAAAGTCGAGGTTGTAAACGGCGGTGCGGGATTGCGCGTCACTTCTTTTTTAACCACACCTATAACACTGTACAACGCACCATTTAGTTCTTTCACGATTTTGTCGGCTTCGGCTTTCGAACCCAAATCCATTTTACCGACGGCTTTGTCATTTACTTTGGCCAAACGCGCGCGAAATACTTTGTCGTCGCCAGTTTTATTTAAATCAGCTTCAACGCTCCAGTATTCTTGGGCTTTAAAGGCCTCAATTTCACGTTCGCGTTCGACAACCAATCGCACCGCCACGCTTTGCACGCGACCGGCCGATAAACCCATGCGTATTTTTTTCCATAAAAACGGTGAAAGTTTATAACCGACGAGACGATCGAGTACCCGGCGCGCCTGTTGGGCATTCACTAGATTCAAGTCAAGTTTGCGAGGGTGTTCCAGCGCTTCGGCAATGGCGGTTTTGGTAATTTCATGGAAGA
>CAYHYQ010000096.1:0-3047 GCA_964360715.1 uncultured Candidatus Saccharibacteria bacterium | reverse complement strand
TCCAAGGTCGTTCATATTTCAATTCAATAGACCAACTCCGTCCGCTTGAAGATATTTATTTTCATATACAAGCAACTTGTTTGGAGAGTGTTGTTTATGGATACGCTGTTGGTATAGCTGAAGCACGTTATCGTAAGTAAAATTTATGCAATGTAATAAGTGTAAAAACGAAATAGCGACTGGAGGAAAATTTTGTGGAATTTGTGGTGCAGAAAACCAAACACGAATAAAAATGGAGGACGCAAAAGTGCGGACGAAAAAGAGTACATCCCCTTTTGAAACAGTCGGTGCTTTCATATGGATTTGCTTCCTTATCTCCGCAGTACTTTATGGAGTTTGGAGTTCTTGGTTCGGAGAGAGGCCTGTTTCTGATTGTAAAAATGCCGCAAAAGAGATACAAACCATAATAAAAGTCGATGGAGGTGTAGATTCAATTAAAACGGAAACAGTTTATGGATGTGAGTATCCGGACGGTTCATTTCTCGAGTATCAATATGAAAATTAAACTCCTCCACATCGGCATTCTGGCAATCCTTTCTGCAGGTCTCTTCTACGCCGGGTGGTATACACATCAACCAGTAAACAGTCTGAATTTAGAAGGACCCGAAGCGGCGAGGATCAGAATAGACGGTGAAGAATTAAAAATCCTGACAAACACCTATTCAACCAACAGAAATTTCGTCTTTTTGGATGTCAAATATGGTACAGGCGGAGTTGCCAGTACACTCTCAGTGGAAAATGGCTGGGGTGAATCACCGTACTACCGCATCGTTAAAGGCAAAACGCATGACTGGCTTGTGGTGACCAGGATAGAGAGTGGTGGGACAGGATTTAGAACTCATTCTGATGAATGGTACATCCTAGGATGGTCATATGAGGCAAGGAAGGTGCTGTCTTACCAATCAGATGGGAACATGGTACCGGACGATGAAGATGGTAAAAACAAATACTGGAGGACAGACATACTGAATGAGAATCTTCTGGATGATTCTGCTGTAGACATTAAAGTTACAGAGAAAATCTGCTCTCTAGCAGACGATGGGAAGGATAAGGACTGTACAGAATCGTCACACTTGGTCCACTATGTATGGGATGCCGATAGAGAAGCGTTTGTGGCCAGTGGTATATGATGAGCGGTATGGAAACAAACAGAAACCTTGTGTATGTATTAGCGGTATCGTTCGGTATCAGTGTACTTACCGGGATGTTTGATGTGAGTATGTCTGACTGGCTTACCATTCTTCTCGGTGGGGTGGACGTAGTGTGTATCGTCTGGTTGGTTATTCTTGTGTCTAAGAAGGGGAAATAATATGGAAACAATCAAAAACATTAGATACGCAATGTTAATAATATTCAGCCTAACGCTCTTGGTTAAGATGTTTGGCGGGACGCTCGAAGACGGCGTGAGAATCTTCCTCATCAGCCTCAATGTCTTGTTGGCTGGACAGCTCCTAGTCCTTCTATACCAAATGAACGCATTCAGGAGATGAAGATAGGACATTGGAACATAATGTAAGTTACGCAGTGGTCTCTATTGTATTCATTTCAGCTAGGAGTACCATTCGGTTAAGAACCAATGAATATGAAAAAACTCACTGCACTGCTCGCCATACTGTTTTTTATGTTGCCATCAGTATCGTTTGCGGCAGCTCTCACTCAGCAACAATCGTCTAGTCTCATTGCAGTTGTTCAATCATCCCCCGGTACACCTGCAAGTGCCTTTGTTTCCCTCATAACCGCTTTTTCCAACATAACAGTAAATCAAGCCAGCAGTCTCATTGCAGTTGTTCAGGCAGCTCCTGGCGTACCCGCAAGCGCCTTCGTTAATCTTCTAACCTCCTTTACAGTAGATACTCCAACATCGCAATCGCAACCAACAGCACAAGCAACGAGCCAAGCAGTAACGCCAATAGCAACAACCACATCGGGAACTATTCCTGCTACACCTGCCATTCCATCAACACCAGGCACTCCTACCATCCCTGCAATACCAGCAGTTCCGGCTACGCCCGCAGCTCCAGCGCAACAGAAAGATACGACTGCTCCTATAATTTCAAATATTCAAGTGACAAACATTACCGAAAACTCGGCTATTATTACTTGGACGACTAATGAGTTATCAGATAGCAAAGTTTATTTCTCCCCTGTAACAGCGACATCTACACCAATAGGCAGTACCTCAGCTTTAGTAACTAGCCATAGTGCAAACCTTAGTAGTTTGGCTTATTTGAGGACATATAATTTTGTTGTCGTTTCAAAAGATGCGAGTGGAAACACAGCAACAAGTAGCGAAAAATCTTTTTCAACGACGGCACGTGTTGTTAGGCCTGATCCGACGGGGGTTCGCCAATTTGAGCGTACTACCGACAAAATTTATTGGGTTCTCGGGTTTTCATCAGGTCACTACACCATCGAAAATGTGGAAGTTAGAGAAACTCCTTTTTGCGTTTTTACCGCTCAGGTTGATAGGTGTCGGATTGAGGATATTTGGAACCAACAACCTAAATTAAGTTATCCTGTTTATGTGGTAACTGAAGGCGGTGATATACCTGGTTCTCCTATATATTTTAATCAAAAAATCTTAATAACTGTGTCAAACCTAGTTGGAGATAAGGGGTATGCCTTTGTTTATGACATAGTAGATACCGCAACGGGATATCGTTGGAAGAGTGACTATTGGGGTGTCGATCAACCCCGTTAGAAGAGATTCCATTAACAGGTTTGAACATCTTCCACCCAGCGGAGCTAGAAACAGTTAGACCCTGATGCGATGCTTTAGGAGATACCTCCCGGTTCCCCCAAAGAACCAATCAGTACAGAACGAAAAAGAAATCACGGCATGACGCTCACAAAAGAAGAAATTGACCAGTATATTGACACTAAATCGTCCAAGACCCAAGAGGGAAGTATTATATTAAAAAGTATGTTCAATTTATTCCTGTATTATATTCTGGAAGGCTGGATACTGATCATGTCTCGATAGGCGATAGCGATATCGGCGAATCCGATTATTTCCTGTACGATTTCGTCCCAATCAGTTACTATCA
>CAYHYQ010000095.1:1964-3071 GCA_964360715.1 uncultured Candidatus Saccharibacteria bacterium | reverse complement strand
ATTAAATTCTGCCGCAGGTGGCGCTTAAACGCTTCAACCTTCCGCCCTACCCGATTATAGGTTTCCGGTAGCCACACGCCCAGCGTTTCTTCTCTAGTTAGAAGCGCTGGTACTGACGGAGCAACCACCGGCTGGTGTTCGGAACGTCGGGCATAGACACGCACAGATCCTCCTTGAGTTTGGATTTCTTCAACAGCAACAATGGTCAGACCAGCCTGGGCAAACAGCGGCACAAGAGCGGTCAATGAAAAACAATAGACGTGTTCATGATAGATAGTATCGAATTCGCCTTTCAGAATTGTTGAAAACACATACACTGCTTCCATGACAAACGTTCCCGGCGGCCCTAACACTGCACGAATCGCTCGCAAAAGAGTTCGCACGTCGGGCGTATGAGCCACCACATTTACGGCTAGGACGAGATCATAGACGCCATGCGCCTTCATAATATCGCGTGCCATATTCTCTGTTAAAAAAGCGGCGATCTGTTTGACTCCTTTGGCACGCGCATACGGCACTAAATTTTCAGCGGGATCGACGCCCAATACCTGCGTGGTCGTCGGGCGGAACTGCGCTAGCAGTGTGCCATCATTAGAACCGACATCAAGAATTTTTGTCTTCTGGTTAATCGTGAGACGCTGCTTAAGCGTATCGGCTAGTTCTTGCAGATGGCGGCTGTTAGACTGGGAGGCGGATGAAAGATGCTGATACTGATTGAACAGTTCGGCCGGCGGGACAATCGTGCCGAGCTGAACTAAACTGCACTTGGTACACCAAGCAACATCGAGCATAGACGGACGCTCGTGGGAAACTTTGTCTGGTGGGTAGTAGGTATTCACTGACGGCACCATTCCTAAGTTGAACATTTTGCGTACTGCTTTTGCGCCACATCCCTGACACGGTGTGCACTGCTTATTCATCTTTTTTGCGGAGGAAAGATTGAGCTGTAGTGGATTCGCCAACGAGCCAGTAGATACTGAAACAACACGCCAAACGTTTGTATGGCATAGATAGAAGCGCCACGGATACTATGCGAGGTATGGTCTCCTCGATAATCGGCTTCAACCGGCACTTCGGCGACCGTGAGGCCCGCATATGCCGCCTGCG
>CAYHYQ010000095.1:0-1954 GCA_964360715.1 uncultured Candidatus Saccharibacteria bacterium | reverse complement strand
TCGTCGGAATTTTTTTGCCAGGGCACTATGTTGAGTAATTGTCGGCTGTAAATCCGGAATCCGGTATGGAATTCAGTAAACGGCAACCGCAAGATAAGACGATCAATAAAACTCAATCCCCGATTGGCCATAAAGCGAAGCAGCGGCATGCCTAGCTCCAAGGCACGTCGCGGATTCTGAAATCGTGAGCCAATAATAAAATCATGCCCATCCTCAATATACGGAATCGCATAGCGCAGGGCATCCGGATGGAACTGTCCATCGCCATGAATCTCAACTATATACTCGGCTCCATGCTCTAGCGCACGACGCAGACCCTCTTTGAGGTTGCCCCCATAGCCACGATTGGGGACATGGCGATACAGCTTTATGCCTAACTCAGCGGCCACCGGCTCAATAGCATCCTTTGACCCATCGTCCGTTACAATCACTTCATCAACCAACTGTTGGGGAATTTGTTTATAGGCTTTTGGTAGTAGTCGCGCACAATTGTATGTCATGATGACAGCAATAATTTTCGGCCGACGCCCGACGGGCGGTGCGCCGACATCACTATTCATCTTTTACTGATCTAACTGATACTTTGGCTGCTTGGGCTGGTGAAGAAGCCGGCGACCACCGGCTCTCTTTGGCGGTACCGTATGTTTGCTTCATAACAGCCAAGTTGTAGTACCGGTCATCCTGGATGTTTTGCACTACGTTTTCCTGGACGGCTTGAATGATTTCATTCACGCCATCCTGAATAGTGCGCTGGGGCACAAAGCCCAGTGCCTCGGTTATTTTCCGGAAGCGCACGCGATAGGAACGTACATCGGCATTGCCGGGAACGTGTTCGATGGTTATGTTTTGAAAGGCAGCTTGCACTTCTTCAGCTAATCCTTGAATGGTGTAGTTTAATTGATCGCCGCCCACATTAAAAATCTGCCCGCGCACCACGGCTGGTTCCGCTCGCAAGACGGCTTGCATGGCATCAATGGCGTCGCGGAGATGGATAAATGGCCGGTACTGGTTACCCTGGCCGTTCACACTAATGTTGTTTTTCTCAATCCCACGCTTGGCCATGGCGTTGACCGCCAGGTCAAACCGCATGCGGCGTGATAAACCAAAAAGCGTGCTAAAGCGCAGCACGGTAACCCGAAAGTCATTACTGGAAAGCTCTAGTAAATCCCGCTCACTAGCCAGTTTGGTTAGGGCGTACAGGGTTATCGGTCCCGTATGCGAAAACTCATCGAGCAGACGGCCACTGGAAGCACCGTAGACACTGCACGATGAACTGAAAATGAACTGCTGCACACCCTCGGCTCGTGCCCAGCGAGCCAAGGCGGTTGTAGCCAGATAGTTGGTACTAATCGTAAGGTCCGGGTCAAGATCAGCAGTTGGATCATTAGAAATACTGGCCAAGTGAATGACAATATCAACGTCGCGTAACAAAGATGAGAAATGATCCAAACGGCGGATATCGTCCTTGTATATATGCAAACGAGCATGGTTGGCCACTGGTAGTAGCGGGTCTTCGCCAAAGGTAAAAAGGTCAATCACACTTACTTCGTACCCTTGTTCGAGTAACTTTGGCACTAACATACTTCCCAAGTACCCACCGCCACCGGTAACCAAGACGTGCCGCTCTTTACTCTGTTCTATTGTTGGTAGCGGAGGCATCATCATAGATTTCGATAATAGTAAATGAGACACTGGCCGCCTGTCTACTATCGAACTTGTAGCAGAGTAGCACGGCCGATTTCGTGGTTAATCTCTGGCCATTCGTACCTTCTAACGACTTGCAGGTGGGGGTCGGCCAAAAGAAAGGCATACTTTTTCGATTGGTTGCCGGGGATGACAACATATTGAACTTTCTTTTCTTGCAGGTTCCTCACTACTGCTTCCGGACCATTTTTTAATTCATCTTCCATATTATAAAAATTCTCTTCGCCAAAGTAGGCACGAACTATCCCCG
>CAYHYQ010000094.1:0-3184 GCA_964360715.1 uncultured Candidatus Saccharibacteria bacterium | reverse complement strand
GGGGTATGCAATGGCGGACTTTCGGCTTTGGCTTTCAGAAAGAATTGTTCGAACCCCTTCTACAAGACGGACTTGGTCATGCTTATTTATTTCATGGTCAGGAAATGATCGGTAAGCGCACGTTTGCCCAGGAGCTTGCCGCGCATGCGGCGCGTGTGGCTGAAAATCCAACTGGCTGTGCGGATATACATATCATTGCGGCGGATTCGGCATCGGGTCTTACTATTTCGATAGATGCCATTCGTGCCGGTCAGCATTTTTTGGCGCTGGCCCCAGCGTCCAACTCGCGCCGTGTTTTGATTATAGATAATGCGCATTTAATGACCGCGGAGGCCCAAAACGCTTTGTTAAAAACTCTTGAAGAACCGGCGCCATCAGTACTTATTCTACTTGTAACATCGGCCCCGGAACGTCTCTTTGCAACAATACTTTCACGCAGTGTTGCTATCGGTTATGCGCCGCATGATCGTGCTACGTTAATATCGGCTATGAATGTTCAGACATTAACTCAAGAGCAACAAGATTTTATTGTTGTATTTGCCGCCGGCCGCATCGGTCTCGTATATATGTTGGCGGCTGATAAACGTTTTGTCGCCGTGCGTGAAGCTGTGCGTGAGCTTGTTGATTTGAAACGCGCCGGACTCTATGACAGAATACAGCAAGCCGAACGTTTGCTTGACGAGCATACTGTGCCGCGGCTGGATGATAAAATGTTGTGGTGGACACTATATCTTATGAGTCGCCCCGATCGACACACCCACGCCGCAACTTTGCGCGGGTTGCAGAAGTTATACCAATCATTGGCGCATCCGGCGGTCAATAAGCTTTTGGCGCTGGAGTGTTTTATCGTTAACTTATAAGAACTCTATGAATACTAAAGAATTATTACAAAACAAGAAAGGCGAATTCGATAAAGTAATTGAATTTTATAAGTCAGACGTTCAAACGATTCGCACCGGTCGGGCAACACCGGCTTTAGTCGAAGATCTGCAGGTTGAGTATTATGGCTCAATGATGCACGTTAAAGAATTAGCCACTATTTTAGCGCCCGAACCGCGCACTCTGCATATTCAACCCTGGGACAAAGGCGCCGTTGAGCCGATTTGTAATGCCATTCGCAAAAGCAGTATCGGTTTGGCGCCGATAGTTGATAGCTCGATTATCCGTCTCAACATTCCGCAACTAACCGAAGAACGCCGTAAAGAGTTTATCAAAGTGCTTAAACAAAAATCGGAAGAGGCGCGCATCCGCGTACGCAAAGTGCGTGAGGACATAATTACTAAAATAAAACATTTCGAAAAAGATGGTGATATTGGCGAAGACGAGGCATTCGACGGTCGTGAAGAAGTTCAGAAACTGGTTGACGGTTATAATCAGCAAATTGAAGCGCTTGAAAATAAAAAAGAGCAAGAATTGATGAACTAGCGTCCGGCCGGAACGGCAATTGTGGCGCTACTGCGCACCTGGTACAATACCTTTATGCTAACCCTGTTAATTTTTGTTATTGTCTTGAGTGTACTTGTGTTTGTCCATGAGTTGGGCCATTTTATTGTGGCTAAGCGTGCAGGGATGCGCGTTGATGAATTCGGTTTCGGTTTTCCGCCGCGTATTTGGGGTATCCGCCGCGGTGAAACGACATATTCCATTAATTGGATACCGTTCGGCGGTTTTGTGAAGATTCACGGTGAAGACGATACCGCGCATGTAGAACCGCGCAGTTTTGCTTCGAAGCCACTGTGGCAACGCGCGGCAGTATTAGTGGCCGGTGTGGCCATGAATGTCGTGCTTGCATTCGTGTTGCTCACTATCGTGCATAGTGTTGGCGTGCGCACGGTCATTGAACGGCGCAGTCAGGCGCTTGACGCAACCATTGAAATCGCGGCCGTGGCCCCCGATAGCCCGGCCGCCGCCGCTGGCTTGCAAGAGGCCGATGAAGTCTTGAGCTATCGTGAAGGCGATTCGCTCATACGTCCCGAAACCGTTAAAAACTTGCAAGAATATATCACGGCTCATAAGGGTGATGAAGTGTTGCTTGAAATACGGCATAAAGGTGTAACAAGTGAAAAGCGTATGGTGCCGCGCGTGAATCCACCGCCGGGCCAAGGTGCGCTCGGCGTATCTTTGCTTATGACCGGTACTTTGCAAATGAATTTTAGCGGTGCTGTTAAACCCAGTGTTTATGAAACCGGTGCCATGATTAAACAAACTGTCGGTGGTTATGCGACGGCCATTAAGAGTATCTTTCACACCAGCGCCACACCGGTAGAATTAACAGGTCCGATCGGTATTGCCGTTTATACCGGTAAGATTGCGCGCATGGGTATTGTGTATCTTTTGCAGTTTATGGCGCTTATCTCGGTTAATTTAGCAGTATTGAATATAATACCATTTCCGGCGCTTGATGGCGGTCGGCTTCTGTTTGTGTTGATTGAAGCGGTATTTCGCAAACCGTTGCCGCGTAAAATTGAACAAGCCGTCAATGCTCTCGGTTTCGCGCTTTTGTTATTGCTTATGATCTATGTAACCACAAAAGATATAATTAAATTCCTACCCCATGCGTTTTAGCAATTTGTTTACCCGCACAACAAAAGAAAATCCTGCCGATGAAACAGCGGTGAATGCGCAATTACTTGAGCGCGCCGGTTTCGTATATAAAAACAATGCTGGTATCTATACCTACCTACCACTGGGCTGGCGCGTTATTCAAAAAATCCAAAAGATTATTCGCGAAGAGATGAATGCCGTGGGTGGCCAGGAAATGTTGATGCCGGCGTTAATAGACAAAAAATATTATGAAGCCGCCGGCCGCGGTGATATAAAAGTCGGTTTTACGACCGGAGACAATCAATTTATCTTGGGCTGGTCGCATGAAGAAATTTTGACGGCCATTGTCGCGCGCTTCATCAGTTCCTATAAAGATTTACCCTTTGCGGCCTATCAGATTCAGACAAAGTTTCGTAACGAAGCCCGTGCCAAATCCGGCTTATTGCGCGGCCGTGAATTTGTGATGAAAGACATGTACAGTTTTCATGCCAACGAAGCCGATATGCAGGCCTATTACGCAAAAGTAGCCAGCGCATATACTCGCATATTCGAACGTTGTGGTTTGACTTCGTACTCCACGCTTGCCGCCGGTGGTGATTTTACGGCAAATAACACCCATGAATTTCAAGTTGTATGTTCA
>CAYHYQ010000093.1:0-3216 GCA_964360715.1 uncultured Candidatus Saccharibacteria bacterium | reverse complement strand
GCCGATTGCATTGTTTATCTTGCTTTTTTGCGACAAATTGCCAGAAAAGAAACCTGCTCCTAAAAATGTGGGCATGCGTTAAGGGAGCAAAAGTAATCAGTTGAGCATTATTGAATCGCCTTTGGCGATTTTTTTTTACAATTCCTAAACTTAAGATGGAGTTATAATAGAGTCGGTTGAGAATTTAGCGAGTGCAAGTTTGAGTGTGCTAAGCTGACCCATAAATTCATTATTTATTTTTTCACCAATGCCGGGGATCTCGGCAGTCACAGCGCGTATGGTTTCAAACAAAGCGCTATCCCCCTTGGCGCGCGCGGCGTTTAGACGCTGTGTTTGTCCAAGTGTGGCATTGGTTAAAAGTGTTTCAAAGGCCAAGCGCATAAAACTCGCCTCGATTGCTTCTTGAACCTGTTTTCTATCTTGCTCGGGCAGAGCGTGCAGTTTAAGAAGTTCGGTTATTGCTGTGGGTGTTGTTTCAAAATTGGACATAGGATTAGAGGCGTTTTAATATAGCTTGAATCGTACCTTCAACGCCATGTTTAAGCATACGCACTCCGGCAATTTCTTCGCCAAGTTTTGTAAAACTTTCGCTGAGAGCTGTCTCCATAAGCTTGCTTTCAGGTAGTATCTCTTCAACGCCAGTACCTTCGCCCGATGAGAGATGCGGACTTATAAATTTTTGCAGAGCAATACCCGCTATTGCGGCGACACTACTGGTGGCGGCACCAATAGCGATGGCCTCAAATGCTTGACGCCGCGTAAATGGTTTGGACGATTTTACATCTAATGTTTTCAGAAATTGTTTTGCTTCCGGTCGAGCATCTTTGGGAATGGCTGTGCTTGATTCATGCGAAATTCGCAGTAACTCCAATATAAGATTTTTTTTATCTAAATTGGCGAGTTTATCATGCTGTAGGTCGGCTTGTAACAATGTACGTGCACTGCGACATGAACGCGTGAATTCATCAATCGCTTCCTGCGGAATGCCGCGGGCGTGAGCTTCGTGAATCATTGCCGATGCCTTGGCCAGCAGTGCGGCTTGGCGCGTTCTGTCAGATGTGTCGCCCAGTTCACGGGTCGCGGTTTCCAGCACACCTTCCGTTTGTGTTTCTTTATATTTTTTATACAGTTCCATACTGGTACCGGTCAGGATTCCGGCCATAGCCGCACCGATAGTGCCGTAGAGATGTTCACCCGATTGATTCAGCATAATCTTAAGACCATTCTCGCCCAATGCTTTCAATGTGCCGGCCACGACGGCCGGGGCCAACATCATCTTTAAACGTTGTTTTATTGATTCTCGGAGCTGATGCGGCGCTTCGGACGGGCTTAGACGCTTACGCATTGTTGCCGCTTGTTCAGGCGCTAAGCCGAGTTTTTCGGGAGCATCCGGGGTTGTAAATAAGCGCGCCATGTCATCCGCGGTAATTTCTTCAATCTGTTCTGCGGTTGCCGGTTCACTTTTTTGTGCGGCTTCATGAAGTATACCCAGCGGCGTGCTTAAATCTCTGGTCTGTTCATGCGCGGTTTCTTTAGGTAAAACCGGTTTTGGCTCCGTAAGTGATTTCTTATGTGGTAACGTCTCGGTAGTTTTCTGTGGAGTTAGAGTTTCGAGCGGCATAATTATCGTTAGCGTATCATAACAGAATCAAGTGTAAAGCGTTGCCGATGAATGCAAAATCAGGTACGATACGGATTAAGCGTATGAATCATCATAAAGTACAAACCTATTTCTATTTTGGCATCCTCATTGTCGTAGCCGCTTTGGTTATCTTTATGTTCTTGCCGTTTTTGACTTCAATCGTTTTAGCCGCTACTTTTGCCGTCGTTCTGCGTCCCGTATTTCGTTATTTCTGCCGGATACTTAAAGGTAGTGAGGGTTGGGCGGCATTCATTACGGTCATATTGGCTACGCTTATCGTGCTTGGTCCCCTTTCATGGTTCGGGACACTGGTCTTCAATGAAGCCAAAGACGTTTATGTAAAATTATCTGCCAACGGGCTGGGTGACTTGGCGATATTTATTGAATCCCTGATGCGCCGTTTTTTCAGTGAGACATCATTCGCCAGCGGCGCTGAGATCAGCCGGTTGACGGCAAATCTTAACGACTATCTCCAGCAATTTCTTGTTTGGGTTTTACAAAATACCGGCGCAATATTTTCAAGCGTCGCGCGCGCCGCTTTTGCCGTGCTTATTGGCATGATCACGCTTTATTATTTACTTAAAGATGGCACGCATGCGCGCCAGAAAATCATGGCCATTTCGCCGCTTTCTGATCGGCATGACCAAGAAATTTTTAATAAACTCGCACGCGCCGTTGATGCGGTCGTGAAAGGTGTTTTGGCGATCGCGCTTATTCAGGCAATTATGACCGGTGTCGGTTTAGCGGTGTTTGGCGTACCACACCCGGCATTATGGGGTTCGGTAGCGATGCTGGGCGCGCTGATTCCAGCCATCGGCACGTCACTGATTACCGTGCCGGCGGTACTCTATTTGCTTTTTACCGGACATATCGGCGCGGGCATCGGTTTGGCAATTTGGGCCGCACTAGGTATCGGTTTGATTGATAATATCCTCAGTCCACGGCTCATGAGTCGTGGCGTACGTGTGCATCCGCTTTTGGTATTGCTCTCCGTTTTGGGCGGCCTGAGTTTATTCGGTCCCTCCGGCTTTGTACTTGGTCCGGTCGTGATAAGTTTATTGTTTGCCTTGCTGGATATTTACGGCATGGTTGTGCCGAAAGAATCGCTATAAATTTATTACTATGTCCGACACAAATAATCTAAACAATTTGCGCCACACTCTCGCCCATTTGTTGGCGGCGGCCGTTTTAGAATTATGGCCGGAAGCAAAGCGCACGATCGGCCCGGCCATTGAGAACGGATCTGTCCCCGGAGTCGGTGGCGGATTTGGTGGTATCGATCAAACAGGTCGGCATTATTGAGCCGCTGGTGGTACGGCCCAAAAATGGCCGCTACGAAGTGATTGCGGGCCACCGGAGACTGGTGGCGGCAACGATCGCCCGACTGCCACAAGTGCCGTGTTATTTGTTATCCGTTAGCGATGAACAGGGCGAGTTGCTAAAGATCCACGAAAATATGTACAGGCAGGAGATTAGCCCGTCCGACCAAGCCGAACACTTTGACTACCTAATTAAGCACCACAAGCTCTCACCTGATAAAATTGCGGAATTGATCGGAAAATCCCACAGTTATG
>CAYHYQ010000092.1:0-3300 GCA_964360715.1 uncultured Candidatus Saccharibacteria bacterium | reverse complement strand
GATTATCCAAAACACCGCCAATTCGCGCCGATGCTCGAGATGCACATCTAAGTGATGATGATGCGTCATTACCCTAATTGTACCACCTGCAAGTATTCGCAGTATCCACACTATTTACAAAATTTAGTAATGGTGGTATCATAAATTTGTTCGTTTACAATGCGCAAACGGAGTGCTTCGCGACCGCGAAGAGAGGCCGTTTGCGCACTTTCCATGGTACGACGTAAGGGCGTGCCATCAAGGAGAGCAAATGTCGAGAAACAGGATAATTATTCACGATTTGTTTGTAAGAAACGGCAATGAAACGCTATTATTGAGCGTCGCATTGCTAGCATTTGGACTTTGGTTTTTGTTTGATCTACCCGTGCTTTCGTTGGTTCTGTGCATTGCCGGTATTATTGGTATAATCTCACGAGGTTTTGCGAGGTTATGGTTGCAGAGGGAGCACTTCCTCGATATGGGTTTTGACCGGGGCACGAAGCTCGGCGAAGCCAATTATCAACACCTCCGGCTTCGCGATGCTATCTCGGCAATCATGACCCGGCTCGAACTGCCGCCGAAGAGCAAGTATCGCGCTGATGTGCTCCTTGAACTCGAGTGTGTGTTTGAGGAGTTCGGGTTAAAGAGGGCTAGCCGGGAATACGGCACAGCCGCCCCTGAGTTGGAGTGGATGGCCAAGATTGACAAGCGCAAGGAAGAAAAAAAAGCCGCGCGTCGCCAGCAGCGACCCGCGGCCTAAAGCAGTACCTCCGATTTCGATCGGAGGTTTTTGTACCTTTATACCATAATATAACTATGTCAATATTTGACAGTATTTGCCAGATGCATAGAATAGATAATCGTCGGCTGGCACTCTCACATGGAGTGTGCTAATATTACCAATTATTGTTTTCGTATAACCCATATATCTTCTCGCTCATTCTCGCGCCCCTGCGAGGCGCTCCGAGGGCCTCGCCTCTCCGCCAACTGGCGGATCGGCTGCGGAACCCGCTCGAAGACACATGCGTCATACGATATTTATATCGCATGAAAATTAAACCATTAGCAGATCGGGTGTTACTGCAACCTTTGAAGCGCGAAGAGAAAAGAGGCGGTATTATTTTGCCGGAGACCGCCGACAAAGAGCGGCCGCAAGGCGGCAAAGTTATTGCCGTCGGTCCGGGTAAAGTTGAAAACGGCAAACTTGTGCCAATGACCGTGAAGAAAGGCGATAATGTGTTGTTTACAAAATACGGTCCGAATGAAATTAAGGTCGAAAATGTAGAATACCTAATTGCAAAAGAAGAAGATATATTAGCGATAGTTGATTAGCAATACAGTATTTTGTAAATATATCTTCCTCGCTCATTCTCGCGCCGCCAGCGACGGCGCTCCGAGGCTGTGGCCTTCGCTCTCATGACTAAAGTCATGAACCGTGCCCGCTTCGGCCGCAGAATCCGCTCGAAAGACATATTTATAAAATACTGATTATCTTATATTTATGGCAAAACAAATACTATACAAAGATGCCGCCCGTGAAGCGCTGAAGCGCGGCGTTGATAAAATTGCAAACGCAGTAAAAGTAACGCTGGGACCCAAAGGCCGTAATGTTATTTTAGATCGCGGTTATGGTTCACCAGTTATTACTAAAGATGGCGTGACTGTGGCCAAAGACATCGAGCTGAAAGATAAATTTGAAAATATCGGTGCCGAGCTCATTAAAGAGGTTGCTTCAAAGACCAACGATGTTGCCGGCGACGGTACAACAACGGCTACGGTTTTGGCGCAGGCCATTGTGGCCGAAGGTTTCAGCGCCGTAAATTCGGGCGCGAATCCGGTATTTTTAAAGCGCGGTATTGATAAAGCCGTAGCCGATGTTATTGCCCGTCTTGAAAAAACGAAAAAGCCGGTGGCCGGATATGAAAAGATAAAAGAAGTGGCTTCAATCTCGGCCAATGATAGCGAAATTGGCGAACTTATTGCAGATGTTTTCAAACAAGTGGGCAAGGAAGGCGTGGTCACGGTTGAGGAATCGCAAACCGCGGGCATGGGCAAAGAAATAGTTGAAGGTCTGCAATTCGACCGTGGTTACATCGCGCACTATATGATCACCAACCCCGAGCGCATGGAGGCCGTATTTGAAGACGCACCGATTCTGATTACCGATCGCAAAATATCTTCCATCCATGATATCATCGGTTTGCTGGAGAAGGTCTCAAAAAGTGGCAAGCGCGAATTAGTGATTATCGCCGATGATGTTGATGGCGATGCCCTAGCTACACTTGTAGTGAATAAGTTGCGCGGCAACTTCAGCACACTGGCTATCAAAGCGCCGGGCTTTGGCGATCGCAAAAAAGAAATGCTGGAAGACATTGCGATTGTGACCGGGGCCACGGTTATTAGCGAAGAGAAAGGTCTTAAACTTGAATCAGTTGATATTGATGTCTTGGGCAAGGCGCATCGTATTATTGCCAACAAAGATAAAACCGTGATTGTCGGCGGTAAAGGTAAAAAAACAGATATCGAAAAACGCGCCGCTCAAGTAAGAGCACAAATTGCCTCTTCGAATTCAGAATTTGATAAGGAAAAATTACAAGAGCGCGTAGCAAAACTTTCCGGTGGCGTGGCGGTTATTAAAGTCGGTGCCGCGACCGAAGCCGAAATGAAAGAAAAGAAGTTTCGCATTGACGACGCCGTAGCCGCCACTCGTGCGGCGTTGGAAGAAGGCATTGTGTCCGGCGGCGGTTTGGCTTTATTCCGCGCCGCGCGCAGTTTAGTGGGTAAACCCGGGACTGAAGAATTCGGTGACGAGGCCAAGGGTGCGGGTATAATTTATCGCGTACTCGAAAAACCATTGCGGGGCATTGTTGAAAATGCCGGTGCTGATTCGAATCAGGTTGTGCAAGAACTGACCAAACGTGAAGAGGGTATTGGCTATAATGCGGCAACGGGTGAATATGTTGATATGATCAAAGCCGGTATTATAGACCCGCTCAAAGTGGTGAAGAGCGCGCTTATCAATGCCGCTTCCGTGGCTTCGATGATTCTGACGACCGAAGCCGTAGTGACCGACATTCCCGAACCCAAAGACGATAAAGCCGGTGGCATGGGCGGCGGTATGGGTGGTATGCCTTCGGAATACTAATAAAATAGGCGGAAATATAAGAGCCCTTGCGTGGGCTTTTATATTTAACAAAAACATATATATGTAGTACCATGTACTCATCTTTGACAACCTACGGACAGCCCTCAATCAGACCACCTTATAATTAATATTTCTCAACAGCGCGTAAGCGCTTTTTGCGTTTCCGGTATCTGTTC
>CAYHYQ010000091.1:0-3316 GCA_964360715.1 uncultured Candidatus Saccharibacteria bacterium | reverse complement strand
TTGTTTATCAAGGCCGCTAACCAGGCGATAAAGGAACTGCTGGGCCCCGCCCCATTCCGATTGAGTTACTATAAAAAGCACGCGTTTGCGCTCGTTTACACCACCTGTAGCCGCATTGATTTGTTCTGCCATATATTGTAAGCTAGCATAAGAAATCAAGCTTATAAAGTGACTCTCTCATTTAGTGTATTCGCAAAACGTGAACAAGTATGGGTCGCTATAGCCGCTGTTATCGCGGCCTTTCTTTTGTACGGCAATAGCATCCATGGCGCGTTTGTATATGACGATCAACCGACAATTGCCTTGCATGATCAACTGCGTTCAGTTACTAATATCCCGCACTTATTTTTTGAACCATTCCTTTTTAATCAGCCCAGGGCAGGGTTATATCGTCCGCTAACGGCCGTGAGTTATACCGTTAACTATATGTTTGGTGAAAGTCCGGTCGGTTTTCATATACTCAACATATTATTGCACGCCGCCAACACGTTTTTGGTATGGTTCTTGTGCGGGCGCCTATTTGGCACCAAATGCTTGGCCTACGCGGCCGCGGCATGTTTTATGGTGCTAGCTATACACACTGAAGCAGTAGCCAATATTGTCGGTCGTGCAGAATTACTGGCGTTATTTTTCAGCTTACTGGCATTATTTTACGGTCACGCCCAACGCTACGGATGGTCAGCCCTTTGGTTTCTTTTAGCCGTGTTATCGAAAGAGAGTGCTGCGGCTAGCGCGCCATTGCTATTATGGCAAGCATGGGCATTTCATAAAAACTCAATTCGTGATGTATTTAAAAAAATCTGGCCGGTGGTTTTCGCGGGACTCCTCTATATTGGCTTGCGGTATATAGCTCTTGCTGGGCATTTGGTCTCAGTTGATGTTGGTTATGCTTATAATCCATTGGCTTTCAGTTCATATATAACGCAATTAGCTACGGCGCTAAAAGTTATGTTATTACTTATTGCAAAGACAATTGTCCCATTTACGCTTTCAGCTGATTATTCTTTCAATCAAATTCCATTAGTCATATCGCTATTTTCACCGTATGTTGTCGGGGGGATACTTGTGTTACTTGGTTTTGTAAGTATGGCGATTTGGTCAAAGACACGCGCTACGGCGATTGGCTGGTCTGCCGCCATGTTTTTGTTATCTTACTTTATTGTTTCTAATTTTATATTTGTTATTGGCACGATTATGGCTGAGCGCATCATGTACGCGCCGTCACTTGCAATCGCCGTAGTCATGGGCTGGCTTTTTGCTAAAGCGTATAATGGTCAACGCACTACAAAAATAATAACTGCTGTAATATTTGCCGTGTTTATAGTATTTCAAGCGCTGATACTCGTGAATCGCAATCCGGTCTGGGCCTCCGAAACCGTGTTGTTCACCGCCATGGCCCATACTGCACCTAATAGCGTACAGGCGCAAACGCTACTTGCGCAAAACTTATTTAAACGCGGTGAATGGGCTGAAGGCCGTGAAGCCATGCAACGTGCCAAGGCGATTTACCCCGACCATCTTTCACTGATATTTACGGAAACCGTTATAGCGGTTCATGACAAAAAACTAAAAGAAGCAAAGGATTTGTATCTGAAAATTTTATCAATGAGTCCAACACATACGGCGGCGCGCTGGAATTTGGGACGTTTGTACTTTGATGAAGGTCAATATGAACTGGCGGCCGAGCAATTCAGATATTTATACGACAGTTTACCAAAAGTAAAATATGCCACATATTATGCGGCGAGTTTGCAACTCGCTAATAGGTCTGCTGAGGCCATTGCGTTTATAATAAAGTATTATGGTATTGAACCGGCCAACGATGCCTTACGTGCTATTTTGGGCTATTCATATAATGCTACGGGCAATACCAATGAAGGCATGCGTTTGTTAAAAACCGTTACTAATCCTGCGGCGGCACTAAGCCGTGAAGCCGGTAAAGACACTACACCATGAAACGAATATTAATTTGTATTACAACTTACTTACCTTCAATCGGTGGGGCGGAGCTAGCCACACAAGCGATTATGAAGCACTTGCCGGGATATGTTTTTGACGTAGTTACGAGTCGTTATGATGCCGCGCATCGGTGCTTTGATGCGACGTTGCCAGAGCAGGAAATAATGGACAATGCGACTATATATCGTGTTGGTGGGCGCATGACATTCGCTACGCTACTTGTGCCAAAGATATTATTGCCTTTGGCTATCGCGCGGCGGGCATTACGTTTACAGCGTGCACATCCGTATGATGTTATTTTGGCAGTACAGGCCTCACAAGCCGCTGGTGGTGCTTGGCTTTTTTCGTTGTTTAATCCACGCGTGCCGTTTATACTTAATATTCAAGAAGGCAATGACTTAATGCGGCAAAGTTTTTTAAAACGCTGGTTTCGTAAAATTCTATTGCGGCGCGCGCGTATCGTTACCGTTTTAAGCACATATCTTGGTAATATTGTGCGTAATGCAGGTGTACCGTCCCAACACATACAGCACATTCCCCAAGGCGTTGATAGCACTCTGCTCGCGCCGTCTATTAATAGTGGCGCGGAACGAACATTTATACGCCAGACACATCATATAAGTAGCACCGAGACAGTTATAATAAGTGTTTCGCGTTTGGTTGGTAAAAATGGCATTGATATTTTGTTACGCGCATTTGCCGCATTAAATGTAAAACCGATGCGGCTTTTGCTAATCGGTGATGGTCCCGAACGGGCATATTTGGAATCACTAGCGTATAAACTCGGTTGTGCTACACGAGTTGTATTTCTTGGTTCAATACTACCTCGTGATGTAACACGCTATTTACACGCGGCTGATATCTTTGTTCGTCCGTCGCGGAGTGAGGGTTTTGGTATTGCGTTTTTGGAAGCCATGGCCGCACGCGTGCCGGTTATAGCTACCAATGTCGGTGGTATTCCTGATTTTGTACACGATGGTGAAACCGGACTTTTATGCGCACCAAACTCACCGATTGCTGTTGCTACTGCTATTGAACGACTAGCCCGCGATACCGCCTTGCGCGAACACATCAGTGCTAATGCCGCGCGCATAGTAGTCGAAAGGTATACGTGGGATATCGTGGCGTCTCAGTATCGCAAATTATTTGAGACCGTAATGTCATGAGCCGGCACGCAACTTTATTTTTAATCGTAATCTGTCTGCTCGGTTTTTTGTTTAGGATTTATCGTTTCAATTATGGTTTGGGCGCGGCCTATGTTTCTGATACTCAAACAATTTCGGAAGCATTCGATGGTGTGCAGGGTGTCGTTAATCATAATTGGTCGGCGCTGACACAACCGGTGAAATATCCCTAT
>CAYHYQ010000090.1:0-3388 GCA_964360715.1 uncultured Candidatus Saccharibacteria bacterium | reverse complement strand
GTCAGCGCCCTGCACAATGCCATACTGTATTTGTCTCGGGTTGATCGAACTCTCGCGTAGTCGTGCGAATTCTTCACGGGCGCGTACCGCCCAACGCGATGTGCGTTCAACAGCTTCACGCGCTTTATCGGTATTGAAAGGATAGCCATGGAATTGATCGAGTATCAAAGCAATATCACTGCCAAGATTCATTTGGATTTGGACCGATTTTTCCGGCGTTAAACTCAAAAGATCACCATTTTCGCCGGCCTGAAAACTCACACCGGTCTCAGAGATTTTTACATTAAACGGCATGCGTTGCGCGCCGCCAAAAGAGCGTTCACCGAGCGAAAAAACTTGAAAACCGCCACTATCGGTAAAAATCGGCCCCGACCAATTCATAAATCGGTGTAAACCACCTAATTTAAAAATTGTTTCGTCGCCGGGCTGGCGCCACAGATGGTAGGTATTGGCTAATATAATAGTTGCACCGAGTTCCTTAACCTCACTCGTACTAAGTGCTTTAACCGTGGCCTGTGTGCCGATCGGCAAAAAAGCCGGCGTCGCCAATACACCATGGGCTGTCGTAAGTTCGCCGACACGAGCTCGCGATTTTGTATCTTTTTTTAATATCCTGAAACATCGCACAGAACGAGCATACATTTAATCACGCTCGATCTCAAGTAGTAAATGGAGTTTACGTACTAAAGCTAGTAAAAACCATGCAAGAAAAACAACAAATATGCCTGTCCAAAATGCATGTTTTGAGAGCAAACTTTCGTGAATAACAACAGCTGAAGGGGCGACATTAAAACTTATAAGTTGACGCATGGCGATAATATCGTAGGTAATAGAATTACGTGCGAGTGCGGAAAGCTTGTGCTCAACACTCGGTGATAACGTATTAGCGAATGAAAGACGCCATTGTCCGTTATCCTCAACGAGTGTCGTTAGCACTAAACTATCAGGTGTAATCATGAACGCAATGTAGGAATGTGGGATACCTTCACCAGTTAATGTAATCGTGGAATTTGTTAACTGATAAGTCGTTAAACCTTTTACATTCTGAGCATCAATGGTCAGAAGACGGATGGCATTCATTTCTTTAACCGTCGGCGCTAAGGGAACTTGTATGATTTCACCGGGCAATATAGAAACAGCCGGCACGGATAATGGACAGATTAAGCGCGGTAAAAAAAACTCTGGCATCGGTGTCACCGTTGTTATAGGTTGATTTGCAACAAACGGGACGGGGGTACTGCCGCGCTTAGAATCATATCCGGGACTACCGCCACCACTGGGCCCTGTGCTTGGTGTAGCAGTCGGTGTGGGTGTCGGTGTATCGCCAGAAACATTCGCAACGTTAACATTGAGATCTGAATCCAAAGCCATGACTGTTGCAGAATGGGCCATAAAAAAAACTATAGTTAACACTACGCCAGCGATAAAAACATATTTCATATACAGCTTTTTCATCAAAAAATTTATACTAATCGCTTGGAGATACGGCGGCGATAATACCAAACACCGCAAACACAAATTATTATAACAAGTGCGAATAACGGATATGAGATTGCCACGAAATGCTTTGTCGCTGTATGGACAACGCCTGAGCCATCAAGCACTGAAGCTTGCGCCGTATAGACACCCAGCAATAATGCCTGTTGCCAATGGGCCGTCAGAACGCGACTAACACCGGGATATATAAATTTCTGATCACTTGTTGTTGAACCTGAATTCCAAAAAATGTTTTTGACTGTAATATCAGCTTTTGTCTCATAATGCGTGGCGCCGGTATTTGTATAAGCAACTGTGAAATCAACGGAACTACCTAATATAAGACGCGGTGCAATAAAATTAACAATCGAACCGGTCTTACTGACAGCACCGACAATATTTGCTATAACAAGCGTGCCAACACGCATTTCCTCACTTTTTTTGTCTGATGATGTTACAAAAAATATCGTACCATAACGCCCGCCCGGCTTGGCATTATCTTCTATATGTATTTTGAAAGGTACAATGCCAGACGCGCCCGATTTTAGCTGAAAGGACTTTGTATTTATTGATATCCAATTAGAGCTACGGTCGGGATTTAAAATATCAGCAAGATACCAACGTATTTGATTATCTTGGGTTACGGTAAAATCTTTCAATTCGGGTACAATCGTAATTGTGTTAGCGCTATTATTTGTAACGGTAATAGAGCGTTCGATTGATTGACCTCGGCCAATATCAATTGAAATTTTTGCCGGATCAACAAGTATCCCGCCCGTGATGGCATGCGCAGACAGCGGCGATAGCGCCGCTGTGATAACACCGATGCTAAAAAAAATATGGTTTAATCTCATGGTGTGCCACCCGTGTCCGCGATAGTTCGTCAATGATTGATCTACTGTGTATTATTCACGGCGAGTTATACGGTGACGAGCGCCACCAACACGTTCAATTTTGAATGTATGTAGAAAAGCACGAACTGCCAACCAGATAAGAAGCAGGATGAGGATAGCGGGCCCGGCATAGTTCAATGGGATGGCCACAAAGGTTTTGGAGGACTCGGAATATGTGCCGTCACCGGACTTGGCTTTGGCGGTGGCCGTATAGATACCGAATGGGAATTTTACGTTCCAACTGACGGGAAGGTCGCGTTTAATGCCAGGGTAAACGATTTTGTTGTCACTGCTAAGATTGATGACATTCCAAAAAAGATTCTTAATAGAAACATCGGCCTTGGTTTGGTAGTGCGTAGTACCGGTGTTCATATAGGAGATACCTAAGTTAACCGGACCCCGAAGCATCAAAGAGGGCGCGGTTATACCTAGGATGCTACCGCTACGTTTTAAATCACCGTTAACCGTTATGATAATGAGTGCGCCGACACGGGGCACGGAACCGATAGTGCCGACGCCGTTACTGCGGGCGCGGAAAAAGATAGCCGCATATTTACCGCCGGCAGTGGCATCTCTGGGAATATGAATAGAAAAGTTAAGTTTTGATTCCTGACCGGGTTTGAGAGTTATCGGTTGATTTGTAATATCAATCCAATCTGTCATTTTGTACGGATTCTCGACATCTGCCGGCACCCATTGGATGTTATTGCCTTCACGCACGACGAAATCCTGAAATTCCGGGGTAATCGTGAGATCGTTTTCATTCGGATTACTGACATAGATAGTATCCGTAATAGTTTGACCGGGATCAACCGCATATGTGAAACGCGAAGGGCCAACCGTAATGCCAATGCTGTTTTCATCGGCTTTGACAAATGAACGCGTATAGAAAGCACCGCTAATAACCAGTGTCATAATAACAAAGAATGGTAGTAGTATACGGCTTGTGATTTTTGAGATGTAGTTTTTCATATTACGGCGTTGTGGTTGCGTTAAAGACGACGACACCGGTGTAAGGC
>CAYHYQ010000089.1:0-3494 GCA_964360715.1 uncultured Candidatus Saccharibacteria bacterium | reverse complement strand
TCTTCCTTCTAGCCAAAGTTCTATTAAAAAGCAGGAAGTAAATAACCGCAGCAATGACTACAATCTGGAGGAAACCCGCCAAGCCGAATTCTGGCAATGCAAATATTCCTGGGCTTACATCAATTGTAAGTGTTTTAGTGATTGCAGGGCTTGCTTGCGAAGCTACAACAACCGTTATCTTGTTTTGCACATTTATTAGGGGTGTCACAGAAAAGAACACATTCACCACTTGATCTGAAGGAATGCTTCCGGTTGTGGCGCTGGATGGTGAAATATCCACAGCTTGCGGATTGTCGGCGGTAAGCGTTACGCTATAACTGTCAGTCACCACACCCAAATTACCTATGTCTACTTTCAATTGAGTAATATCACCAACTCTGTTTGGGTAACAAACATTTACCCAAAAATTGTAAACAAAGTTGATATATTTACT
Organism: uncultured Candidatus Saccharibacteria bacterium; assembly: GCA_964360715.1. GTDB lineage: Bacteria > Patescibacteriota > Minisyncoccia > 2-02-FULL-40-12 > IGHO2-01-FULL-4-A > CAYHYQ01. The sequence continues at coordinate 3,061 of CAYHYQ010000089.1, read as the reverse complement.
GGAACGAAGATTGATTATCTTGTTGAGGCGTATTCATGGGGCATTGCTTTTGACAATGTCACCAACTCTGTTTGGGTGACAAACCAAGATACCAAGTCTGTTAGGAAAGTTAATATCTTTACAGGAGCATGGATTGATTATCCTGTCGGGATATTGCCATGGGGTGTCGCATTTGATAATGTTACTAATTCTGTTTGGGTAGCAAACACTTTATCTTATACCATTAGCAAAGTAGATATTGTTACTGGGGCGCGAGTCGATTATGCTGTTGGGTTAAATCCCTATTATATCGCTTTCGACAATATTACTAATTCTGTTTGGGTGTCAAACGCTGGGTCTAATACTGTTAGCAAGGTAGACATATTTACTGGAACGAAGGTTGATTATTCTGTGGGACTGAATCCTTTTGGTATCGCTTTTGACAATGTCACCAACTCTGTTTGGGCGGCAAACTCTGGGTCTAATACTGTTAGCAAGGTAGACATATTTACTGGAACGAAGGCTGATTATTCTGTTGGATCGTATCCCCATGCTGTCGTTTTCGATAATGTTACTGACTCTGTTTGGGTGACAAAAGCCTACTCTAACACTGTAAGTAAAATCGCAATCGGCGGTCATTGGGAGCCATCTCAGTTTTTCTCCCAAGTTCAAAACACTCCCAACATGTGGAGTCTCCGCAAAAATCCCGGCACACAAAATAAACCAGCAGACGACATCATAAAAACAGTCCCCACCGATTGGGTGCTCAAAGTCGCAACGACAACTGATGTTGCGGGAAACCCCATAGAACAGGACGGATATCAGTGGTACGGAGTCGTTGATCCTACCGACAATGCAGTCGGCTGGATGGCGGCAAAAGAAATAAGCACGGGTACGGTGTATCTTCCGTATGATGCGAGCGTACAGCTAACCCTTGAAGCAAAAGCAACCACCACGCCGCATCAAACCAAAGAAGCTCGTACTCCAGTGGTTTTGCAGGCGGTGGACACTTACTACACTTCAGTAGCAACTTCAAGCTCTCTTTATGGTGGTGGCGGGGGATATGATGGTTTAAATAATTTCCAGAGGTTTATCCAAGGAGCTTCATATCCCAAGGAACTCATTCTTGCTATTGCGGGGCACGAGTCGGCGGGAACTCTCGATAATGAGATTTGTTCCAGTGTGCGAGACGGGGGAATCGGTATTATGCAACTCACCAGTGAGGGATTAAAGGGCTTGGGGAGTGCTTTAAAAAATTATCCCAAAACGGGTGATTGTCGCACATCTTTTCCCACCAGTACATATTATTCAAATACTACACAGGGAATCCATGCTAACATCAAGGACGGTTTTCGCACTTTGCAAGAGAAGTATCGCAGGAAATGTCCTGACGCACAGCTGACGGTTGGGACACTGGTGTATACCTGCCAAGACATTGAGCGTGTTCTCACAACATGGGGATACAATGGAAAAGTACTGACCGGTAATTATTTGAAACAAATTTCGGATGCTTTACGTGACTTGGCAACATATTTCCCCAGCGTCACCTATCCAAACAATGATCAGCTTATTGAAAAACTAAAACTCGCAAATGCAAACCGAATTGAATTTAAAAAGTTTAGTCCTGTTGAGATTGAAGTGATTGATTCACAGGGGAGAACTACTGGTTTTGACGGAACTCAGATAATCAAAGAAGAAATTCCTTTTTCGCGATATGATCGCGATGCGGACGGGGGAGTAATTTTCTTTCCCCAAAATCAGTATCGATACCGTGTGATTGCGACAGGTACGGGAACCTATGGTTTCAGGGTTGAATTCACCCAAAATGATATTTTGCGAACTTTCTATGCCACCAATATTCCTATTATTCTTGGCGGAGTCCATGAATACCTCATTGATTGGGATGCGCTCGACCGGGGAGGACGCGGGGTGACAGTGCTCGTTGATACTAACGGTGATGGTATTGTCGACCGCACTGTTCGAAGCGATGGTACTCTTACCGAAATCAACCCACCCGCAATCTCCATCGTCTCCCCATCGGGTGACTACCTCCTAAACGCAACCACTACGGCACAATTCTCCGCAACCGATGTTTCGGGTATTGCAACATTGAATGCGACCTTGAATGGCACCCCGATTATCAACGGACAACAAATAACTCTGACCAAGTCGGGAGTAAATATGCTGGAAGTGGTTGCTATGGACAACGAAGGCAATACGGCAACTACCACCAGTGCTTTCAATGTTTTCTATACCACTGGTGGTTTCTTACCCCCTATTAAATCCGATGGAAGCGGAGTGTACAACCAAGGACGAACATTGCCAGTGAAGTTTACTTTGCGCGATGCAAATGGCAACACAATTCCATCGGTTCTTGCACAGCTTTATGTTGCAAAAATAAGTGACAGTGTGGTTGGAGGTGATGAAATACCCCTCTCGACTTCAGCGGCAGATACCGGAAATCAATTCCGCTATGATTCCAGCGGGCAACAGTACATTTTCAACCTCTCCACAGGCACCATGTCTCCCGGGACGTGGCAGTTGAAGGCGGTGTTGGATAGCGGGCAGAGCGTAACGACGATAGTTTCGATTCGATAACTGTTTCGACAAAAAGATGACCGGGTGAGTGCAGGGGAGTGTTTTTGTCATAACCAATAAAACCAGACGATGAAAAAATTACATTCAATAATTTTATTTAACCAAAAACAAGTTCGCCGTTTTTACGACGAAAAAAAAGAAACTTGGTATTTTTCTATTGTCGATGTTGTAGAAATTTTAACTGATACCAGTATTCCAAGGCGGTATTGGAGTGATTTGAAAAGTAAGCTGAAAAATGAAGGTAGTGAAGTGTACGAAAAAATCGTACAGTTGAAAATGACCGCTCCTGACGGAAAACAAAGAAAAACAGATGTTTTTTCCACGGAAGATTTGCTTCGTGTAATCCAATCAATCCCTTCTCCAAACGCCGAACCGTTAAAATTATGGCTGGCCAGAGTTGGCTATGAACGGATAGAAGAGACGGAAGACCCAGAACTTGCTTTTGACAGAGCGATGAAAACTTATTTGCAAAAAGGATATTCCA
>CAYHYQ010000088.1:0-3580 GCA_964360715.1 uncultured Candidatus Saccharibacteria bacterium | reverse complement strand
GATGATCAGCGTACCATTCTTGATTTCAGTGGTGACGTCATCTGCCGAAGACCCCGCTCCCTCGACGCTGACGCTGATTTCGCTGGTGGTGCCGACCTTGATGTTAACGTTGGCGGCCAGATTACGGACTTTAAGAGCGTTCGCTTCGGCGCCTATCTTGAACACCTTGGGCTGGTTATCTCTGCTCATTCACGGGCTCCTTTGCCTGGTGTGAAGCACTATTCTTAAAAAGCTGACTTGAAACGTATCCTTAGTATATATTATTTTACGGTATTTGTCAATTTTATGCTATTTCGCGGTGGCTTTGAGGGTGATAATTTCTTCAGGTGAAAGTACACGATAGCCGCCTGATGGCAGATTCTCAAGCAAAAGCGAACCGATACGCAGGCGTTTGAGTGAACCAACTGTCAGATGCATGGCTTCGCACATGCGCCGAATTTGATGATTGCGGCCTTCGCGCAGGGTGATGCGAAAAGCGGTATCGGTCATACGGCGGGTGCGGGCGGGGAGTGTCAGGCCATCTTCGGGCAGTTCAATGCCGGCGGCCATATTTTTAAGTTTAGTTGTCGTGACGCGCTCACGCACATGCACTTCATATTCTTTTTCCATACGGTGGTCATCACCAGTGACCAGGGCAGTTATAGAACCATCGTTTGAAAGCAAAAGCAAGCCCTCACTTTCTTTGTCGAGTCGGCCGACAATATTTAACTGCTTGTATTTAGGTGGTAGCAGTTCAAATATCGGTTTACCCTCGTTCTTAAATGGCGACGAGACATAGCCGCGTGGTTTGTTTATTACAATAGTTGTTTTGGCCTGTTGAAGCTTTGCCAGTTTCGGGTCGAGCTCGACCTTGTCTTTCGTAGGGTCAATCTGGGTGCTCAACTCTTTTACCACAGTGCCATTAACCCAAACAAGGCCTTGTAACATATAGGCCTCGGCTTCGCGGCGAGAGCAAATACCTTGCTCTGAGAGGTATTTTTGGATACGCATATTAGAAGCGAACAAAGTCGTCACTGGTATTGTGCAACAATTGTTTCAATTTGGGTATATCGAAAAATTGGCGCAATTCGGGATCGTGTTCGGCCAGATAAATAACCATGCGCAAGATGAGTTTATCTGTTGGGTGAAACGGCTCATCAAATTCGGTATCGAGACCGTTAAAAACACGAATGTCCGACAAATCCGCAAATGTAGCGTTATGGCCGGCAAACACGGTTGAAATCTTACGGGGTAATTCAATCGCGGTTTGCTTGTAGATATCATCGGTATTCATGAAATCTTTATAGATAGTATTGGCATAAGGGCTTAGGAAACCGATGACGCGAATATTTTTTTTGTCAGCGAGCGTCAGAACTCTATTGAGCGTAGTCAAATATTCGAGAGATATATTCTTGTTATAATATGGTCCGCCGCGGTTTGTGGCGTGGGTCGTAAACCAATCCTGTATTTGGGCTTCGATTTTGACTTTGTGATTCGGATCATTCATCGCCTTTGTAAATTGGAAAGTGCCATCGGCGCGCAGACCATCATGATGCACCATGGCGCTTAGACCTATGTAGTTTTGGCGATTTTCAGCGTTCAAATCAGGCAGGGTGAATTTATGACCATAATCCTGATAGACACGTTTCCAACTGCGCGCAAAGAGCGTCATAAAGCGGTTGTACGTGTTGGGCGGGCTGTAAGTGCCGATGTTCGCTGAAACATATTCGGGATTGAAAAATTCTTGATCAAGACCGAGTAGAATATAACGCATATTGGTATCGGCCGGTAAGTCATTGAGGAATGCTTCAATTGAACTCAGATACACCACTATGCCGCCGGCATTCACGAATTTTTCCGGTTGCGTAAAAAACTCACTGCGAAACTCCATGACACGCGAGGTGCCGAGAGCTATAATCTCCGGTTTTTTAGCGGTGACTAAAAGTTTTTTGTATTCGCCGGTAAGATTTACATAAGCAAAGTTAAAGAGTGCTTTGGGATTAGCCGTATGTTCACGCAAGATATCATGTACCGAGTAATATTCTTTGCTCAAAAATAATATTATGGCCGGAAAAGCAACCAGTATTACAAATGGTACAATAAATAAAACAAGTTTTTTGAGAAATAGTTTCATTATTTAAAATTGAAAGTAAATAAATGCCTGAACGCCGGAATAACCGAAATACAATATGGCGATAATTAATACATAGTACCAACTCCAGCGCCACGGGCGGGGCAGGGAATCGAAGATATACCATGTGCCACGGTGACTTCGGTAGTATTGCACCAGTTCCATTAACAGAATAGCCGGAAAGGCGATCCAGCGGTTATCAAACCACAAACCGAGGCCGTTAAACATTGTGTGGCGCAGATAGTTGATATTTAATAAACCCCACTGACTGCCCAGATGTGAGATAATCTGCCAGGCCTGTTGCACATTTTCGGCGCGAAAGAATATGAAACTGAATGTGGCTAAGGCCAATACCGTGCCAATTTGTAGTAGTGCTCGTAAACGTGGCAGACGGACGAGGCCGATAACTTCAGCCAAACGCTGGCGCGGTTTATCGGTCAGCGAACCAAAAATAAGATAGATACCATGCAGGGTGCCAAAAATGACAAACGTCCAATTAGCACCGTGCCAAAAACCGATGAGCATAAAAGTAATCAGCATACTTGCGTAGAGGCGTAGTTTTGAAACGCGACCCCAACCCAAGGCCAACGGGTAATACAAGTAATCACGGAGCCAACTTGAAAGCGATATATGCCAGCGTCGCCAGAATATGGCCATGGAGCGTGCGCTGTAAGGCCGATCAAAGTTATCGGTTAATTCGTAACCCAGCACTTGCGCCGTACCGACGGCAATATCGGAATAACCGGAAAAATCGCAGTATAATTGATAGGTAAACATCAATGCCAGAAACACCAGACGCGGGCCATCGCTGGGCAGATTGGCGTATAAATGATTAACCATCACGGCTAATTGATCAGCGATAACTAATTTTTTAAAGAAACCCCAGAGCATGCGTTCAAGGCCACGGCGCACGCCGGCGGCATTAAAGTCGTGTGTTAAATTGAATTGTGGTAACAGATTCTGGGGGCGTTCGATCGGGCCGGCCATAAGCTGTGGGAAAAACATTACATATAAAGCGTAATGCAGTAGGTTTTTTTCAGAAGTATATTTACCGCGATAAACTTCAATCACGTAACTTAAACTCTGAAAGACATGAAATGACAGGCCTAAGGGTAGAGCGATAGCAAATAAAGTTGGCGTATAATTCCAGTGTAGCCATTGGGCAAGGGTGGCTACATTCTCATTAAAGAAGTTGAAATACTTGAAAAAGAAAAGCGTGCCGAGATTGGCAACGATACTAATTAGTAAAAATAGTTTTTTGTTACGGCCGCCACTTTTTTCGATAAATGGCGCTAGCGTAAAATCAACAAGAATCAGGAAAAACAGAATTAAAATATACTTGGGCACGAAAGCCATGTAAAAAAGACAACTGGCTACCAACAAAAAAGCCACCCGCCAACGGGCGGAGAGTAAATAGTAGATAGCAACGACTACTGGAAAAAATATGAGAAATGAGTACGAATTAAAAAC
>CAYHYQ010000087.1:0-3652 GCA_964360715.1 uncultured Candidatus Saccharibacteria bacterium | reverse complement strand
GCCCTGCGCCGTGCCGCCGGGGCCGATGTCACGCAAGAGTTATGTGCAACAGTTATACGATTATGGTGTGGCCAATAGCCAATTGCCGTTTTGTATTTCAGCGCCCACGCTTACGGCCACACTTACAGCGACACCCGACAAGGGGATTGAGAAAGTTACATCAAAGTTATTGGCCAAAGCCGGTGGCACGGCCGTGGGTACGGTGAATTACAGTTTTTGGTATGATTGCACGGATACGACAAAAAGCGTTGAGACGGCTAATAAAGTTTGCGGCGAGTTAACGATTCCACCAGTCGGCCGCTGTGTTGAAACGGTTAACGTCGGTTATAAATGCGATGGTCTAAGCACGGCCAGTAAATCCACCGATCATTTATACACTGCGCCGGACACCTATACGGCCAAGGTTATTATTGAACGCGGTTCGGCGCCCTCGGCTCAGGCCCAGCGAAAAATTACCGTAACCGCGGATACACGGCCGGTAGTGCAAAATATAATTTTGCAACAACCGGATTATTGCACCTCGGGACCATCGGTGTTGGTGACATGGGATTATACCGATGCCAACAACGTGCCTGTCGGCACCGACCCTCAAACCGCTTATCGCGTAACAATATTTAATGAAATCGGTGATGCGATATTCGATACCTACAAAGTGCTTTCGGATTCGACATCTTATTTTGTACCGCAGGGCGTACTCGAGTTCGCGCATCGCTATTCGGTAAGGATAATTCTTTGGGATTCATATGATTTGTCTTCGAATCCGGCCTTATCCGTGACGTTTACAACACCGTTGCACGCCTATCCGCAGGTCAATTTCAACTATTTGCCGGAAAAGCCGGTTATCAAACGCACGACATCGTTTTACGATAATTCTAAAATATACGACGGTTTACCGCCGGAAGATCCGCGCCATTCATTTACTTGGGATTTCGGCGACGGTTCGCCCTTGGGTTTGGGCAAAGATATTGGTCATGTCTATGTCGCCAGCGCCAGTTATCAGGTGACGGAGTCGGTACGTGACAAAGACAGCTATATATGTACGGCCAAGAAAACGTTGACTATCGGTAAACGTAAAAATCCGCCGGATTTCCGTGAAATAAAGCCCTTGTAATGAGTTTTGACGCTGTTGTCGTTATCGTGTTATATCATTGCTAGCCCATAGCCGCCGCAGGGCGGTTAGCTGTACTAAATATTATGACCACATCACCATTACGCCACGAGTTAGCCAATGGTTTACGCCTGATTATTGCCCCGATGGACAGCACACAAACCGTGACGGTTTTAGTGCTCGTCGGTACCGGCTCGCGCTATGAAACACGTGAGATAAACGGCATTTCGCATTTCCTCGAACACTTAATGTTTAAAGGTACGGCGAAACGGCCCACGGCGGCGCATATCTCGCAAGAACTCGATTCGCTGGGCGCCGATTACAATGCTTTCACCATGAAAGAGGTAACCGGTTATTATGTAAAATGCGCCGCCGAACGTTTTCCAACGGCGCTCGACGTTATCGCCGACATATTTCAAAATTCAAAATTCGATGCCGCGGAAATTGAAAAAGAACGCGGGCCGGTGACTGAAGAAATTAACATGTATCTCGATAAGCCCGCCCGCTACGTAAATGATATTTACGAAGAACTTGTATTCGGCGATCAGCCACTGGGTTGGCAGGTTGCCGGTACGAAAGAAAACGTCGCCGCGTTACAGCGTGAAACGTTCACTCAATATTTTAATGATCATTATGTGGCCGGTAATACGGTTATTGTTGTGGCCGGGCATTGTGAGCCGGCGACCATAAAAGCCCAGGTTGAACAGCAGTTTGCCGCGGTGCGGCAGGGGAACGTGCCACAGGCGCTATCTTTTGCGGAGCACCAGAAACAATCAGGGTTAAAAGTGTTTAATAAAATTACCGATCAAACATATGTTAATTTCGGTTTTCGCGCCTTTCATCGCTTACACCCGAAGTTAGAGGCGCTGGAAGTAATCGCTACAATCTTGGGCGGTGGCATGAGCTCGCGCTTATTTACCGAAGTACGCGAGAAGCGCGGCTTAGCTTACGCCGTGAGTGCTTCGACTAATACTTACAAGGAAACCGGCGATATAACCGCTTTTGCCGGTTTGAATAACAAAAATCTGGTGCCGGCGCTGGAAATTATAATGCATGAATTCAAACGAATTATTAACGAGCCGGTATCGGCCGCGGAACTGCGGCGTGTGAAAGATTATGTCAAAGGTCGCTTTGCCATCGGTCTTGAATTATCTGATGCCATCGCTTCGTTTTATGCCGATCAAGAACTGCTTGAAAACCGCTTACTGACACCGGCTCAACGCCTTGAACGCATTGAAGCCGTCACGCCGGCTGACATCCAAGCCGTGGCGCGTGAACTTTTCACGGCCGAACGTTTGAATCTGGCTTTGATCGGACCGTTTCAGCAAGATGATGTCGCTGTTACGAAAGTGCTTGCCGCGTGGTAAACTGAAGTCATGGCTGAACGTCAAACAATGGATCTAACAATTTCGGCCGCGACTGTGGCGCGGGTTGTTGCCGTGGCGCTCCTGTTTGTTTTGGCTTATGTTTTGCGCGATGTTGTTGTAATTTTGTTATTCGCGGTTATTATTGCGTCGGCGGCCGGACCATTTGCCGACTGGCTGGAAGAAAAACGCGTACCGCGTTTGTTAGCGGTTCTTGGCCTCTACCTCGTATTTTTCGGTTTACTGATTGTATTTCTGTCACTCATTATTCCGGTCATGGCCAGCGAATTGAATCAACTAACCCTCAATTTGCCAAAGGTTTTTAGTAATGTTTCAACAGCGCTTGAAACCGCGCAACAATCGTCGCGCTACTTTGATTTCCTGAGCGAGATTCAGGGCGTACTCGATTCTTTCGGCCAATATCTGCAAGTTTCTTCGAAATCGGTCATAAATGTTGTCATTAGCATTTTCGGTGGTGTTGTCTCGTTTGTTTCGATTATTATCATCTCATTTTATTTTTCGGTGATGCGCCATGGCATCCAATCATTCGTGCGCTCGGTATTGCCGGATCGCTACGAAGAATATGTCATTCGTTTATGGAAGCGCACGGAACGTAAAATCGGCCGGTGGTTGCAGGGACAAGTGCTATTGGCGTTAGCCATCGGTTTAATGGTATTCATCGGGCTGTCATTGATTGGTGTGCGCTATGCCTTGTTGCTCGCCATCTTGTCAATGATTTTTGAGATAGTGCCGATTATCGGGCCGGTGCTATCGGCCATTCCGGCTATCATTATCGCTTTTATGGAAGCGCGGGGCCTGGGTTTTTGGACGCTCGGCTTCTTTGCGGTGGTGCATCAAATTGAAAATCATGTCATCGCGCCGGTGGTCCTGGGGCGGGCGATCGGTCTCAACCCCGTGGCCGTGATTATCGCGCTGTTGATCGGCGCCAAGATTGCTGGTATCCTAGGCGTGCTTTTAGCAGTACCTGTGGCCGTAGTTATCGTTGAAATACTCGATGATGTCGTCCAGTCAAGAGAAAATTCACGTAAAATCGCTTAACCGTGACGCATTAAATCCTACGTTTGCAACTCTCAATAAAGGAAATGGCAGGAAAAATAGAGCTCCGAGCAAGCGAGCTCGAGAAGGGCGTTTATTAGTAAAGAATATGCCTGTGTAGCTT
>CAYHYQ010000086.1:0-3677 GCA_964360715.1 uncultured Candidatus Saccharibacteria bacterium | reverse complement strand
GTATTGACGATAAAAACCGTATTAAACTCTAAACCCTTTGAACTATGCGCGGTCATCAAGCGCACGACGCCGGCTTGCCGGCCGGTGAGTTTACCTTTAATTCTCAAGCCGTGTTCTTGCATCCGCGCAACGTGTTCAAGAAAATCAGTTAGCGTAGCCGCGGGATGCGCAGTTAGTAACGCGCGGATTTGATCCAGAAAAACACCGAGTTTATCCATGGCCTCGGCTGAATCACGGCGGCGCAACATGGCCGAGACAAGACCGGTTTCTTTAACGGCTACGTCAAATAGAACCAGTAAGCCCTGATTATGCGCAACACCTGTAAGCGTCCGCAAGAGGGTTATAAGATGCGTAACCGCTGTCATGTCGGTAAGTTTTAATTCTTGCAGAAGCGCCGGTGCGTGCAATATATCGTATATGCTGATTTTTCTATCGTGCGCACCACGTATTATTTTATGAGTGTCGAGCGGATCAAGACCGGCGATATCAAGGTGTAATAAATCACCCAGCATCGTATCGTCACCGAAATTGCCGATAGCCCGAAACAATATCAGAAGTTTGCGGATATCATAATCAGCCAAAATATCGAGATCTGATTCAATATGAAACGGGATACTTAATTTTTCCAGCATGTGCGCCAGCGGTTGGGCGTCTTTATTTTGACGATAGAGTACGGCTATTTCTTCCGGTGGTTCACCGCCGACAATTTGATCACGAATGAGCGCGGCGACACCATATGTTTCGGCATCGGTAGTATTGAATTGATACACATTAATCGGTTTTTCGGTATTAGCGGCCGCGGCCTTAAGTTTCGTTTGATGTACCGCCGTCTGTGCCATTAATTTGAAAGCTGAATCAAGAATGGTTTGTGTTGAACGATAATTATTTTCCAAGGAAATAATCCTTGCTCCTGAAAACTTTTTTTGAAAATATAGAAAATTTTCAAGCGACGCACCCTGAAACCGATAGATTGCCTGTTTCTCATCGCCAACTATAAATAAATTCGGGTTTTCGTGGTAACTCATCAAGAGTTCAATGATGGCGTTCTGGGCGTTATTTGTGTCCTGATGTTCATCAATCAGCACATACTGGTGTTTTTCTTGCAACAGTAACAATAACGAGGCATCGGTACGCATGGCCTCCAGCGCCTCCATGAGCATATCTTCATAGTCATATAATTTTTCTTCAGTAAGCCGTTTTTGATATTGGACGTATATTAGAGCCAGGTCATTGTTTTTTTCAATTTGTTTTTGCTCTTCCTTCGCTTCGCCTTTCATTTTGCCTTTATGCGCGCCTTTGGTGTGATAGGTATCATCGCGCTTTTGAAAACGCGCCGCCACGTTTTTTACAACGGCGCTAAAGCTTTCGGGCGTATACCCTTCTTTTTTAAAATCCTTAATGCAGTGGATAATGTTTTTTAAATAATTATAACGATCGCCGTACGGGCGCAGATATTCCAAACGCGGCACAGCATCAAGCGCCTGTTCGGTGATACGAATCTGATCAACATCAGTCATGGGCTGTGAACCGATAATACGCGGGAATGATTCGGGATATTGTTGAATGATATCATTGGCAAAACTATGAAATGTGGTGATGATTACGTTATACGCCGCCGAACCGATTATCTCAGCCAAACGCCGACGCATAGCCGTAACGCCGGCTTCGGTAAAAGTTATCGCTAAAATTGCCTCCGGTTCAATATCGGTTTTTCTTAAAATATTGGCAATGCGCAGGGTTAAAATCTGGGTTTTGCCCGTACCCGGACCGGCAATGACCATAACCGGGCCTTCAATGGTATCCACCGCCACTTTCTGTTGCGGATTTAGTTGCTTATAATACTGTTCAAATGTTTTTGCTGGCACGCTAGCAGTATACCGCTCACCGCACCAAATTAAAAACGGGGTCCGATAAATCGGACCCCGTTGCGTCAAGCGGCATCATCGGTGCCATTCTTCAAAACCGCCCGCGGGACGGCCCGCAAATGCGGTTTCCACAGCCGCTGCCAAAGCCGCGGTCCCTGCTTCATTACGCCTCCTGCTTCCAGCAAACGCCCGTACGCCAACCTTGCGGTAAGCGATGCACACGCAAACATTGATAACCAATAAATAACAGGGCTATTGCAAACCAGATTCCAATTCCCAGGCGTGAATATGGTGAATATAATAACATTAAGATGGCACTGGTAATATTTAACGAGATATCATGCAGATCTTCCCGCAGAAGAAAGAATAAAGAAACTAACAAGAGTGGTAATGCACTATAAAACAATGCTTGCGGTCCGAATGATAAACATCCTAGTAAACTGATTAGAATCGCGGCAATAATGTAAAACAGAGTCATAAACCACAATTCCGGACCATTCTGATTAATGAATCGCCCGAAAAACCTGAACAGTGTTTTCAAGGAACACCTCCTGTGTCCGAAGGTTAATATAGTATATTTACGAGTTTATGTCAATTTTAATAACTGCGGCGTTCGTCAAAGCGCAAATAGGAGTTCCAGTATTCATATAAGTCGGCGGTAGCGTGTAAATCCCCTACATTATACTTAGCGATATCAAGATACTTGCCTTCACGGAATAAACGGCCGACATCATCACCGGTCACACCGCTTTCTTTCGGGCTGGTAATGCCAAACGCGCGACACCATAGGTGCAAGCCGCCTTTTTTACGCACCGAACCGTAAAATGTAAGCTGATCAAACAAATCAATGTGGTTACTGTTATTAGCATAGCGATTAGGCATCAGATTAACCGTGGGTTTAATGCGATGAATCGCCGAACGAATCATAATAAAAGGCACATCAAAGCCGCGGCCGTTAAATGAGATGACTTCGCGGCAACGCGTAGCCAAATCCCAAAATTTTGTAAGCATCTCCGCTTCACCCAGCGCCTTGAATTTTATGCCGTCTGTTTCTTCTTCATAAGTAGAATTTGCGTGATCTTGATAGTAAACCGCGCCCTTGCGATCATCAACATCGAGCATACCGATCGCGACTATCTGGCCGGTGAGCGGTGAAAACCCAAGGCCGTCTTTTAGCTCTTGCAGGGCGACTTTGTATGCTTCTTCGGAATCGGATTCTTTTTCAATCCAGTTCGTCAAAACACCTTGTGTCGTTGCATCGAGCGCGTCAAAATTTTCACCGACTGTTTCAATATCAATAACAATTTTTTTAGTAGTCATAAGTATATCGCAAGCATAGCAAATCTAACATGGTACCACTATATCTTATGAAACGCAGTTCTGAATGAATCGAATTTGTCATTATTGATTGCAACGCGTATTTTTTCCATTAAAACCATGTAAAAACGTAAATTATGTTCGGTTAGTAAACGGGCGGCCAATAACTCTTTGGCCCGAAACAAGTGACAGACATACGCGCGGCTGTAGGTGCGACAAGCGTGACAATCACAGGTGTTATCAAGCGGTTCGGCGCTGGCGCTATATTGCGTAGCGCTGATATCGAGAGTTGTATAGCCGTTGCCCTGCCATAAGTATACACGGCCATGACGCGCTTCGCGTGTGGGAATAACGCAATCGAATGTATCACAGCCGCGCGCGACACATTCGATAATATTTTCGGGTGTACCGACACCAAGCAGGTGGCGTGGTTTATTATCTTCAAGATGCGGTACGGCTAAATCAACAGCTTGATACATATCCGCCGCCGGTTCC
>CAYHYQ010000085.1:0-3773 GCA_964360715.1 uncultured Candidatus Saccharibacteria bacterium | reverse complement strand
GTAAGATATGGGGACGATGGTCATTGCTCTCATCCGCGATGAGCCATTGCTTACAGCGTTTAAAAAACCCGCTCATATTAACAGTATATCACCGAGCGCCGATAGTAACTGTCAACAGTGAAAATAAAAAATGACTCCCGTACGGAGTCATAAAGCGTTGTTTACGAGCGGCGACGGCTCATGTCGTTGCGGAAAGCATATTGTAGGGGTAAGGCATGTTTGCGGAAGAGACCTTGAACTGCGGGTTATCCGTAATCAGGGCGAAAAATTCATGATCAATACTGCTGAAGGTAAAACTTTCGTCTGGAGCCACAAGTCCCGAAGCGCGCCGAAGCTCAAAAGCTCGCTTGGCGGTCATTGCGTCAAGGCCGGACACAACCAGCATAAACATATCTTCGGGTTCGAGACGAGCTTCACCCACGAAGTGATCACCTTCACGATGCAAACGATCGCCAAGGTAGCGCGACCAACTCGTTGCTTCACGAATGACTCTAATCTCGACTTTTGGATCATCGAGACCAAGTGCGCGTAGCTTGATCGGATACTTCGTTTGAGGAAGAACAATACACATCCCAGACCTCCTTATGTTGGTTGCCTCTTTAATGCGATGTAATTATTGAATAACTATCATAAACAATAGATTTAAAATAAACAAATGTCAAATTTGGCGGAGAGTACAGGATTCGAACCTGTGTGGGCTTGCGCCCACGCGCTTTCCAGGCGCGCGCCTTAAACCACTCGGCCAACTCTCCAATCGTTAACGGTTATATTACATGTAAACTTCATTGCTACGCTACCGTATTTGGGCTACTATTGCAACGAAATTATCGGTGGCTAATTCTCTCTTCCCCTCTAAATACTATGCGCATCGGTATTTTTGATTCGGGTATCGGCGGCTTGGTAATCGCACGGGCGATTGTGAAACGTCTGCCGCAATACGATTATGTGTATCTGGGCGATACCCAGCGCGTGCCTTATGGCAATCGCTCGCAAGAAACAATTTATAAGTTTACACGCGAAGCCGTTGATTATCTGTTTCGCACACAGAATTGCGCGTTAATTATAGTTGCCTGTAATACCGCTTCAACCGTAGCTCTGCGGCGCTTGCAACACGAGTATCTGCCGAAGCATTTTCCAAAGCGACGTATTCTGGGCGTGATCCGACCCACGGCCGAAGCCGTGACAAAATACGCTGGCCGGCGCATTGGCATATTAGCCACGGCGACAACAGTTGCCTCGAAGGCCTATATTCGCGAGATTAAGAAACAAAAACTGAAAGCCGTGCACGTATATCAGCAAGCCGCACCGCTACTTGTGCCGTTGCTTGAACAAAACGCACAGCGTTGGCTGAAACCGATTGCCAGCGAATATATCCGGCCACTGCTGCGCCACAAAATAGATACGCTCGTGCTGGGTTGTACGCATTATCCTCTTGTGAAGAAATTGATACGCGCGACCGTAGGTTCAAAAATTAAAGTTCTAGCGCAGGACGAAATTATTCCTGCGAAACTCGCCGACTATTTGCTTCGACATACTGAAATCGCCGGAGTGCTTTCGCGCCGGCGTACACGCCAACTGTTAGTAACTGATGTAACTTACACAGTACGCAAATTGGCACGGCGCTGGTTTGGCGTAAGCGCGCAGTTGAAACTCGTGCGCTATGGCCATGAGGTTTAACGTTGTTTTTTAATTGCGGCCGCAATAAATCCTTCAAACAACGGATGCGGTGCTAGCGGCCGCGATTTTAATTCAGGATGGAATTGCGTGCCTATGAAGAACGGGTGACCGGGCAGTTCGATAATTTCAACAAGATTCGTTTTCGGATTGCGGCCGGAAAATCGCAAACCTCGCTTTTCTAATTGCTCAACGTATTCATTGCTTACCTCATAGCGGTGACGATGACGTTCGGAAATGAGTTCACGGCCATATAATTTGCGTGCCAATGTGCCGGGCGCGAGCTTGCAAGCGTAAGCACCAAGGCGCATCGTACCGCCTAAATTCTTGGCCGCGATTTTTGCAATCTGTTCGGCCATGGTGGTAATAACCGGGTGCGGCGTTTTCGAATTTATTTCAGTGGTGTGCGCGTCTTTCAAGCCGGCAACGCTGCGGGCGAACTCCACCGTGGCTAACTGCATACCATAGCATAAGCCAAGAAAAGGAATATTGTGTTCACGCACGTATTTGATAGCCGCAATTTTGCCTTCAACGCCGCGACCGCCAAAACCGCCGGGCACGATGATGCCGTCAAATGCTTTTAATTCTGACAATGAACTCGGATCTTTTTCGTATGACTCAGCGTTGAGCCAGGTGATAACTGGTTTGCGGCCGTTGTCCCACGCCGCATGCTTTACCGCTTCGATAACCGAAATGTAGGCATCGAGCAGGGCAAATTTGCCGGACACGAAATATTTGCCGACGATGCCAATGTTGACCGGTTTTTTGGCACTGTGAATTGTCTTTACAAGTTTTTGCCATTGATGGCCGTCTTTTTTGCGCGGCTTCATTTTAAAACGCGATAAAATACGCTGGCCGATCTGATCGCGTTCGAAATTCAACGGCACTTCATAAATGGATTCAACGTCGGGTGCGGAAATAATATCTTCAGGATGGGCTATATTGCAAAAAACCGAAAGTTTTTCTTTGCGTGCGTCATCAAGGACTACCTTACCGCGTGCCACAATTATATCGGGTTGAATACCCGCGGAGTTGAGTGTACGCGTGGCATATTGCGTGGGCTTAGTTTTCATTTCACCCAGATGACTTGGTATGGGTAGAAAACTTACCAGTACGAATAGTGCACCGTCGGGTTGGCGAATTTTTATCATACGCGCGGCTTCAAGGAAAATTAAGTTTTGGTATTCGCCGACTGTGCCGCCGATTTCGACAATTATAAAATCAGCCCGGCTTTTTTGAGCGAGGGCGTCGAAGCGGCGGATAACTTCCAAGGGGATGTGCGGCACAACTTCCACGCACTTGCCGTTGTATTCGAGATTGCGTTCACGCTGAATCACCGTGAGGTACACCAAGCCGTTGGTCATGTAATTTTCGCGACTCATGTTCACGTTCAGGAAACGTTCGTAGTTGCCGAGGTCTTGGTCGGACTCCAGGCCATCATCGGTGACGAACACTTCACCGTGTTCAATTGGATTCATCGTACCAGCATCTACGTTCAGATATGGGTCTATCTTCATGGCGGTTACGGAAAAACCGTAGTCCTGCAATACGCGGGCAATTGAAGCCGTGGTAATGCCTTTGCCGATGCCCGACATAACACCACCGACCACGAAGATGAATTTTGTTTGTTTTGCCATTTAATAAAAACAACGGTGGCGCTGGAACGCCTGCCGCGTATAGAGAATTATGAAGCCCGTTTGATTATAGCTAAAAACAGGCCTAATTGCCAAAGTATTGACACTCACTATACGAAGTGCTATAATATAGGGGTAAGCTGAGATAAAGACAGCAGGCCGCAGAAACACAGGAAAGCGGCCAAAACCTTAACAATCAAAGCAGAAGTAAGTTTTTTCTCGTCTTGGGGCATCCCGCCCCACCCTTTCACGGTCCGAAAGTCGGACCCCCAACCATAGGAGGATCCTCATGAAGATCAACAACCTTTCGATCGTTTTCACCGCGGCCGCTTGGGCCGCCCACACGGTCAAGATGGGCTCCAGGATCCTCTTCGACGACGTCATCGCCGCCATCGAGCGGCTGGTGGCGCACGGCACCCACTTCGGGGTGCCGTGGAGGGGGGGCGACCGCCTCGCTGAGACGGG
>CAYHYQ010000084.1:0-3800 GCA_964360715.1 uncultured Candidatus Saccharibacteria bacterium | reverse complement strand
GAGCTTGGCCTAAAGAGTAAAAAAGAAATCGAGCAATACGGCATTGCCGCCTTTAACCGCCGCGCCAAAGAAAGCGTATGGAAGTATAAAGGGGAGTGGGAGAAGATGACCGAACGCATGGGCTTTTGGCTCGATCTCAAAAAGCCCTACATAACTTACGAGAACAACTATATAGAATCTATCTGGTGGATACTCAAACAACTATGGGATAAACAACTGTTATTCCAAGGCCATAAGGTTTTGCCGTACTGTCCACGCTGTGGCACGGTGCTTTCAAGTCATGAAGTGGCACAGGGTTATAAAACCGTTACTGATATTTCGGTCTATGTAAAATTCAAAGTTACTGCCGGCCAAAAAATCGGTGATTGGACCATACCTGATAATACCTACATTCTTGCTTGGACAACCACACCCTGGACGCTACCGGGCAATGTCGCCTTGGCAGTGGGGGAGAAGATTGGCTATGTCATTATTGGGGTTACTGTTGACGGTATATCTCAGAATTTAATTATTGCGAAAGATATATATGAAAAAAAACCGGATATTTTTGCCGCCGAAGCCGAATTTACTGGCGTCGGAGAGCAAACTGTTAAATTCACTGTACCAGAATTAATCAAAGGCAAAGATCTTGTCGGCTTACACTACGAACCGTTGTTTGATGTGAAGCCGTTACAGGGTGCAACATCGTATCAGGTGTATCCGGCGAAATTTGTAACCACGACCGATGGCACGGGCATTGTGCATACGGCCGTAATGTATGGCGAAGACGACTACGAACTTGGTAAAGAAGTTGGTTTGCCGACGCACCACACCGTTGATTCGCAAGGTCGCTTTACTGCCGATGTAGCTGAATTTGCCGGGCGTTGGGTGAAGAACGAAAAAACAGAAAAAGATATTATCGAATATTTGCAGGGCAAAGGATTTCTATTGAAAACTGAACCGCTTGAACATGAATACCCACACTGTTGGCGCTGTAAAACCGCGCTGTTGTATTATGCCCGCGATTCGTGGTTTATTCGCATGTCATCATTGCGCAATGAAATGCTGGAACGCAATGCCACGGTGAATTGGGTGCCGGCGCACATCCGCGATGGCCGTTTCGGGGAGTTTATTAAAGAAGCCAAGGATTGGGCGCTCTCGCGCGAACGCTATTGGGGTACGCCACTGCCGATCTGGCGTTGCCAGGATTGTGAAAAGTTTATGGCCATAGGTGCTTTGGAAGATTTGGAAAAACATCGCTATGCGCCCAAAGGCGAGTTGTTCATCATGCGCCACGGTAATAGTTTGAAGAATGCCGGCAACGGCCGTGAACAACTGATAAGTTCGCGTCTAGAAAGCGATGTCTATCCCTTAACACCCGAAGGCCGTGAACAAGTGCAGAAATCGGCCGAAGAATTGGCACATCACGGTTTGGATATTATCGTGGCCTCGCCATTTAAGCGTACGCAAGAGACAGCGGCGATTGTTGCTAAGCGTTTGGGTCTTACCGTTGAAACCGACCCACAGTTGATAGAATTTCGTCATAACAGCGGTTGTGAAGGTGAATCGGCGCATGTGTGTCAATCACCCGAAGACGACGGTCCGACATTCGATCATCGCAACGGTGATGGTGAAACCCTGCGTGATTGCCGTATCCGCATGGCCAATGCCGTCAAACAGATTGAGCTACGTCATCCCGACAAACGCATTTTAATTGTGAGTCACGGCCATCCGTTGTGGATGTTGCAGGCGTTTTTGCTGAATATGAATGACGAAGAAACCGTGCACAGTCGCGAACAACTTTACACATTGCAGGGCAGTTTCAAAAAAGTTGATCTGAAAAATTACCCATATGATGACCAAGCCAACTTAGATGTGCATCGGCCGTACATTGATGCCATCGAACTGAAATGCGAGCACTGCGAGGGCAAAGCAATGCGTATTCCGGATTTAAGCGACGTCTGGCTGGATTCGGGCGCGATGCCGCTCGCGCAATGGCATTACCCGTTTGAGAACCAAGAACGTATTGATGAACCCGAGGGCAGTGAACGCCAGTACCCGGCTGATTTTATCGTCGAAGCCATAGACCAGACCCGCGGCTGGTTTTATTCCATGCTGGCGTTAGCCTCGGCGTTGGGCCGATCAGCGCCCTACAAGAATGTAGGTGTACTTGGTTTTGTGACAAACGACAAAGGCAAGAAGCTTTCAAAGTCCGAAGGTGCCGGTGAAACATTCGGTGGCGTATTGGATGCCAATAGCGTTGATGCCTTGCGCTGGTATTTTTATACGGTCAGTGAATTGGGCGAGAGTAAAAAATATTCGCTGGCCGATGTACAATCAAAATTCCGTGGTTTTCATCTGATACTATTAAATACACTGCGGTTCTATCAACTCTATCCTGCTGTACAGACACCGAAAGGTACACCCGAACCACGCACAGTATTAGACCGTTGGCTATATGGCCGGTTACAAACTGTTGTTACTTCAGTCACGACAGATTTAGATGCCTATAGTCCGACAGCGGCCGCGCGCACGTTGGAACGCTTTATTGTTGAAGATGTGTCACAATGGTGGTTGCGTTTAAGTCGGCCACGCTTTCAACGGCCGGCATCATCCGAAGAACATCAATACGTAAGCGCGCTTTTGCGTAGTACGTTATTAACCATTGCTCGCGTATTGGCGCCGTTTATGCCCTATTTTTCAGAATACATGCACGACGAGTTACATAACGACAGTGCTTCACAAATGGAAAGCATTCACCTGCATGATTGGCCCTCCTTTGCTGATGATTCGCAGAGTAAACCGCTTGTCGCTGAAAAATTTAATCAACAAATGGCCGATGTGCGTACATTTGTCACTGCGGGTTTGGCCCAGCGCAAATTAAAAGCAATCAAGGTGCGTCAACCGTTGGCGGCGGTAACATTGAAACGCGAGCAGTCATTTGAGGCCGAACTTGAAACATTATTGAAAGATGAACTGAACGTGAAAGCGGTTCATTATGATGCCACGCAAGAAGCCGCGGCGGTGTTGGATGAAATGCTCACCGCTGAATTGCGTGCCGAAGGTCAGATGCGCGAACTGGTGCGGGCAATTCAAGATTTACGCAAACAGGCCGGCTATGGCTTACAAGAAGCCGTCCATGGCACATGGCAATCTCAAAACGTCACGGCTGTTGAACTGTTGAAACATTTCACTGCGGAAATTATGTCGGACACGTTACTGACAACGTTTGAGCAGGGAATCATTGCCGGTGATATTGCCGGGACGGCAACATTGGCTGTTGATGTGAATATTGAACTTGCACTTCGCCGATAGTGTTATACTGCATAGGCAATGCAACGTACTACCGCTATTGTTCTCAAACGTATACCGGCTCGCGAATTTGACGACCTCGTGGTGTGTTATACCCGTGATGAAGGCAAGCGCGTGTATCATGCCAAAAGTATTCGCCGGCGCACCTCAAAGCAAGCCAGTCATCTCGATATTTTAAATTGCGTGGAGTTTACCGCTATTCCAGCCAGCGGCTATCCGATTATCGCCAGCGCGCACTGTACGCGTGGTTATCCCAGCTTAAAATCTTCATTGCCGGCGTTGGCCGCCGCGCATGTGTTACTCGAACATTTCGATGCTTTAGTATTTGAACATGATGCCGATGAGCGCTTGTGGCGTTTCTTGCATGAAAAATTGGCCGAATACGAAGCCACGGCCGCAATCAACGGTAACAGCTGGTATACCACTGTCCAAAAACATACTGCTGAGTTGGTAACTCTCTTGGGCTACGCGCCCGATATGTTACCCGAGCACATCGCTCAGCGTCAGTT
>CAYHYQ010000083.1:0-3816 GCA_964360715.1 uncultured Candidatus Saccharibacteria bacterium | reverse complement strand
TTTTCGAATGGTTTGCATGTGCGAGATGTGCCAACTCGTGAGCCCCTACGTAATCAATAACCGCTAAGGGTGCCATGGCTAAGCGCCAAGTAAAACTAATGCGTCCGTTTGGACTACATGAACCCCAGCGTTTACGGGCGTTGGAGATGGCGATTTTCAGAGGTGTGTAATTATACGCTTTCGCAAATAATTTTACGCGCTCAGGTATAATGTGCGCCGCTTCACGTTTATAATGCGCAAGTATAGCCGCACTTAAGGATCCGCGTTCGTAGGTTTCACGAGCGCGATTTAATACTACCGTTTGTTTCTTTTCAAGCCACGATTTTTTATCAACAAGAAATTTTTGAATAATTGTGTCAGCGATGCGCAAAGGTGCGCGTACAACAACAGTACCGTCCGGCAATATTTCCATGGCCAGTGTTCGGCGTTTTGAACGGATGACAGTAGTTTGTATCTGCGACATAGAAAAACAGCACGCCGCTGTATGCGTACATTATACTACGCTTCTAAAAAATAAAAAGCTTGTTCTAATTGTGAGTCCATGATATAGTATCAACAGTTCCTTTCCATTTTTATGAATAACCTAGGGAGGGTATATGGCTAGTAAAGTGAGCGTACGATACCGGAGAAGCAAGCGAAACATCATTAACAAGAAGCCCCGTATCCGTTTGTTTCGTGAAGATAAACTCTGGGTCGCAATACTTGAACAAGACATTAGTTTGAATCAAGCGACGCAAGGTTCGACCAAAGAAGAAGCGGCTAAAAACCTCCGCACGATATGCAATTTGCATCTCGCAAATGTGCTGGACGATATATTCCGGCCGTATAATGCCGATACCATGGCTCCGATCAGAAATTCGGGGTATCCTTTCACACTTATGAAACTGAATGGTTTGGGTTGTGACGGCGGTCCGGCATTTGACTGTAGTTGTTTCTCATTTTTATCAATACCGCATAACAATGAACTGGAGTTTAGTGTATGCGGTATCATTGATCATTTGCGTAATGATCATCGTTTATCCCAGCGCTCCGCTAAAGTGATTGTGGCGCGAGCAACAAAGAAAGATCGAGCTGGATTCCGCAATAAAGTAGGTTTATATCCAGAATATCAGCAATAGGTATCTGGATAGACATAAACGCCTCACGAGGGCGTTTTTCTTTACGCGTTGCATTTTTTGTGGTCAGTGCTACCATGCCAGCAAGCGCCTGAAAGTGAGGCGGGAAAGGAGTGCCGATATGGACTTTGACAATGCGCATTTGTGTCTCTGTAAACGTGCCGGCATTCTGAATCACCCGCCGGATCACATCATCTGTTGCAAATGCATCAAATGTTTTAACTGTGAACGCTGGATTCGCAAAGATCGTTGGCAACAGCATACGGCTAAGCCGTGCGAGAAGCCGACTGAAGTTACGCCGCCGGTATTATCACCCGGCGCAAAATTGCCGGCCGAAGAAATATATCAGGATTCACTGCAAGTGGCGCTTGATGAACTCGGACTCGATGTTGCCAGCGAAGAATTCGGTCCTGATTTCTGTAAAGAAGTACGGGTTTGCGTCGGCGAGCTCATCGAACACCTGAATTTGCGCGGCGGACCGATAACTTACACCCGCACGGCGGCTTGGCAACATGTCATCGGTATTCTGCTCAAAGCAGATATTGATGAGGATCAAAAAATTGAAGCGCTAAAAAATCTTTTCGATTCAGCTCAGCTCTGCGATGAGCTTGAATTACAGATTACGGAAGTCGTTTTTTCAACTGCAGTTTTGTTTCCCAGCGGTGTAATCACTTAGCGGCCCGTTATTGGCGGACCGCTTTTCTTTTCGACTAATATCAGTGATAGAAATTTTCAAAATGAATCTGTTTTTTTGACATACCGAGTTGTTTTAATTCATTCGAGATGTTCTGCATCATCAAACCCGGACCGCAGATGAAAACTTCACGTTCACGCCAATCAGGTACGAGGCGTTGTATACGCACGCCATCAATGCGACCTCTTTCACTATTTGGTGCGGTATCATCGGAAAATACAAAATAAGTTTTTATATTCAGCAATTCTAACTCTGTCCGGAACGGCACATTTTGTGTTGTGCGGTTGCCATATAACAAGACAATGTCACGGTTATATTTTGCTTCAGCCATGGCGCGCAACGGCGTAATGCCGATACCACCGGCGATTAACAGCAGTTTTTGTTGTACGGCACGTTCAGCCGTAAATACGCCCAGGGGGCCATCAAGAATCACGCGTGTACCGATTTTTAACTCGCCAATTCGTTTTGTGAAATCGCCGCTGGCACGCATTGTGAAGCGAACATGTGTGCCATTGTATGCTTGTGAGAATGAAAACGGATGCGGGTACCACAGACCGCGGGCTAAGAACATTATATTTGCGTATTGGCCGCCGTTAAAATGGAAACGCGTCATATCTACTCCGGATATATACACCGACCAGACATCCTTTGTCTCCGCCATAATTTTTTCAATTCTGAATTTGTGATGCCAGGCCAGATAGAATGGCCGCAGAAAACGATAGGTAATCAGTAATCCAAAAACGAGAAAATTAAGCGCTAACCAATAATATAAAGCATTACCTTGTGAAACATCAGCCGTATTGATCTGGTGGCCAAATACCAAACCAATGGCAACGTACATTAAGAGGTGCAGACCGTGCCATGTTTCATAACGCAAACGATTACGGATTAACGGATACGACAGCGTCGCGACGCCGACAATAATTATCAAACCAATTAACGCCTTTGATGTATCTTCAAATGTACTGATGAATGTTAAAAACTGTTGTACGAGCGGTTGGCCCGTGCTTTGCGAATAACCTAATGTCAAAAACAACGGGTGAAGAAGTATGAAAAATAAAAAACAATAACCGATCCAGCGGTGCACACGATTGAGCCGATCAAAACCGAAAAGCTTTTCGATAAAACGCATACGCCCGATGAGCACGAGCTGTGTTAATAGGGCGAGTTCGGCGATGAGTCCCACAAGTCGCCCGAGAGCGATCAGGCGTTCGCCGGAACTGTTGTTCTGCCACAGCATACCCGATGAGCCCTGCCACCAGAGCGCAACAATAACTGCTAGATTAGCGGCTAATATAACAAACGGCAGTAGCTGTTTTGTGAGTGAAGGGCGCATAGTGCTAGGGCACCATACGGTACAACAAGCCAAAGAGGTGTGGCAAGATTTGATTTTCTTGTAGTGGTTGCGGCCGTGTTTCGTTTAAAACAAAATCTTCAATGTGTACCGGCGGTAACTCATTTTTTGCTTGGGGTATCGGTTGCCATTTCTGCCAATACCAAAGCGCAACAATAAAAAATCCAACAGTGATTAGTATCTGTTGGCGTGTTATAGATACGTACGCATATTTTTTAGGTGACATACCTACAGTATAAACCTTTGTGCATGGTACGACAAAATAATTTTACACAGCTTGCATTTTTATCAATTGTAATTTTTTGTTGCGGCGCCAGCGTTTAATTTCCGCTTCGCGTTTTAATGCCGCACTGCGATTGGCGAGTGATTCGGAATATACAAGTTTTTTAGCTTGCTTGGCGCGCGTATAGCGCGCGCCCTTGCCGGCGGCATGTTGCGCAAAACGTCGTTTTATATTTGTAGTACTGCCGGTGTACAACGTACCGTCGCGACACTCTATGATATATACGAAATACATTGCTAGAGATTAATCTTAGTACCAAGTTTCGTTCTAACTACAGCCAGCGCACGCCGATATTCATCTTCATCTTTACACTTCACATATTGCTTACTGCCGTGAACGGGCCCGCTTTTATTTTTGCCGCGCTCATCTT
>CAYHYQ010000082.1:0-3843 GCA_964360715.1 uncultured Candidatus Saccharibacteria bacterium | reverse complement strand
AATCAAGGTGTATTTAATGCCGAGGCGATTAGCGATGCGCATTTGCGATTTTACGCTGTCACGGCCAAACGAGGCCTTGGCTGTAATGCCGGCGCGGCGAAATTCTTCAAATAGCACTAAACTTTTACGTTTGGCCATATCACCGAGTTGCGCGATGAATATCTTCGGTTTCGGGCCGAGCGGCGGCACATGCACATTCAATTCCTTGAGCATGAGAATGACGCGTTCAATGCCCATCGCCCAACCGGTGGCCGGTGTTTTCGGGCCGCCCAAATAGTTGACGAGTTTGTCATAGCGACCGCCGGCGCATAATGCGAATGCTGGTGCCGTGCTCCCCTCTTTTTCTTCAGGCCAAATTTCAAACACCGTGCGTGTATAATAGTCGAGACCGCGCACAAGACTGTGGCTGAGCAAATATGGTATTTTCGCTTCTTCAAGAAACTCAAGTACGCCCCGCAGGTGTTTTTTGCAATCAGTGTCGAGATAATCGAAAATCTGCGGCGCCTCTTTGGCAATTTCCTTGCAGTGTTGTTCATTGCAATCCAATACACGCAAGACATTGGTTTTGAGACGGCCTTGGCACTTGGCGCAGATCTTTTTGCTACGGTGCTGATAAAATTCTTTCAGCGTTTTAATGTATTGCGGGCGACAATTAGAGTCACCGATACTGTTAATGCGTAGCGCCAGACCCTTAATACCCATGCTTTCGAGTAACCGATAGGCAATGAAAATCATTTGCGCGTCCGCCGCCGGACTTTCGTCACCGAACATCTCAACATCAAGTTGGTTGAATTGGCGCAGACGCCCGGCTTGCGGGTTGTCATGGCGAAACACAGGGCCGATTGTCCAAAGTTCGATCGGGTGTGGCATGACGCTCATGCCATGTTCAATGTAGGCGCGTACGATACCGGCTGTGAATTCCGGCCGCATGGCCACATCATCACCGCCTTTTGTTTTAAAGGCATAGATTTCCTTTTCAACAATATCGGTTGTTTCACCCACGCTGCGCACAAACAAGCTGGTAGTTTCTAAAACCGGCACGTCAATACGTTCGAAGCTGTATTCTTCGAGGATATCGCGACTCTTATTTATAAAATATTGCCAGTGCGGTTGTTCGGCTGGCAAAATATCGTGTACGCCGCGGATTGATTGTAGATTCAGCTTTTTAGGTTTTGATACGGACATTTTACAGGCCAAGCGCTACCGGTGCGAAACGTTGGAATGTATACAACGGTGCATGGAAGAGCTCGATTTTATTCAATGGCCAAGCGCGCGAGAAAACGCGACCGATAATAAGATCTCGCGACAGAGAGCCCCAATAGCGAGAGTCGGAGCTCTGCAAGCGATTATCACCAAGAACGAAATATTGGTCGTTACGCAAGATTGTTTTTACGGTACCATTCGTGCGCTGGGTTGACGACAGGTAGGCGCTTTCATCCAAGGTCATACCATTGGGATGTCGCGCAATGTACACGATAACCTTGTTATTGACAACCTCAACCGTTTCGCCGGGCAAACCGATAATACGCTTAATAAAGAATTGTGTATGATCTTCAGGAAACTTAAACACAACAGCATCGCCGCGCTGGGGCTCGCGGAAACGATAGCTTATCTCGTCTATAAGTATGTAGTCGCCGTCCATGAAGGTATTTTGCATAGATGCGCCACGCACAAAAAAGGGCTGTACCAGGAAGTACCGCACCGGGATAATGATCGCGAGCGAAATGACGACAACCTTCAAAATTTCCCATATAAAGCCAAATATTTCACTACGCGCCGTTGCAAAAGAGTTCTCTGTTTCAGACATCCGTCACAGTATAGCAGAACAATCATTTGAAACAATACGCTTTTATTAGTTGCTACTGACGGTTATACTGATAGCCATGATACTCATAGCTGGTTTAGGCAACCCCGGAACCGAGTACGCGAATATGCGCCACAACGCCGGTTTTACCGTACTCGATATTTTAGCGGCGCAAGCGGGTGTTATTTTTACCGATGATAAAAAATCTAAAGCGCAGATAGCTGAAGGTTTACTTAACGATAGTGATATACTTTTTGTAAAACCGCAGACATATATGAATGAATCAGGCAGTGCTGTGGCCATGCTGGCGCGGCGTTACAAAATATCACCTGAGCGTATTGTGCTTGTGCATGATGATCTTGATATTCAGTTCGGAGAGTACAAAGTTTCATTCAATCGTTCAGCCGGCGGTCATCGCGGTGTGGCCTCGGTTATACAAGCGTTGCAGACCCAGACGTTTTGGCGTTTGCGCATCGGCTTGGCCGCGGCGGCATTGACGCGGGCGCGCCAGCATAACGATGTTGAAGAAAAGAAAGCAGCCGTGAGCGAATTTGTTTTGTCACGTTTTACCCGTAGCGAAATTACCGCGCTTACCGCGCTCGTGTCACCAGCACTCGAACATCTTTTTCATGCCGCGTTCCCCCACCGCTAATCAATTGCCGTATCTGAATGCGCTTATTATCGCCGCGTACGGCAGTGCTAAAATCGTGACCGCCCAGATCGTCGCCGCGCGCGGCAATTACGAACAGGCATTTATAAAATACGCACCGTTTTCAGAGTTGCGCGTGGATGTTGACAAAGAATGGAAAAAACTTGAAACAAATGATGTGCGCCTGCTGGTGCGCGGCGCGGCCGCGTTTCCTAAAGAATTGGCAAAAGCATCCGATGCGCCATACGCTTTATACTATAAAGGTAATCTTGCCGCGCTGAATGCGCGGCGCTGTGCTGTTGTGGGTACGCGGCGCATGACCGATTACGGCCGGCGCGCAACACGCGATATTGCCGGGGCGTTATCACGGGCCGGAATTTGTATCGTCAGTGGCATGGCCGTGGGTATTGATGCGGCCGCGCATGAAGCGGCTCTTGCGACACCGGGACCAACGATAGCTGTCTTGGGCAGTGGCCTTGATGAAAAAACAATCTATCCAAAACAAAATCTGCAACTAGCGCGCCGCATTCTTGAAAACGGCGGTTTGTTGTTGAGCGAATACTCTTGTGGCATGCCGGCGCAACAATATACTTTTCGCGATCGCAACCGCATCGTTGCCGCTTTGGCTGAGGCCGTGCTCGTTATTGAAGCCGATATTAAAAGCGGCTCGCTGATTACGGCCAAACTTGCACTTGAAATGGGTATTGATGTTGGCGCCGTGCCGGGCAGTATCTATGCCACGGTCGCGCGGGGCACACATCTATTAATACGTAACGGCGCGGCGCCTATCACCGCACCCGATGACGCCCTTGAACTTTTTGGTCTAACACCAGCGTTAGCCGTACAACACGACTTGGCGCAACTCGATAGTTCCGCTACGGCGGTGCTTGGCGCGCTTGAATCCGCGTCACTCTCGCTTGATGCCATTGCCCGGGCAGTTGGCCAGTCAATACCCGCGGTGGCCGCAACGCTGGCTCTCATGGAGGCCGATCGCATAATCGAGTGCCGCGGCGGCACATATTCAAGACGCGGCCGATAACTTCATTTGCGCGATTTACCACTCACGGCTATTGTTAAGAGCATTGCTATGCCACAATCAACACTGATTATTGTCGAAAGCCCCACAAAAGCCCGTACTATCTCCAAATTTCTTGGCAGTGGTTTTACCGTAAAATCTTCGTACGGCCATATTCGCGATTTACCGGAAAAAAAGATCGGTATTGATATCGAACACAATTTCGAACCGCTCTATGTCATTCCGCCCAAGGCCGAAAAAACTGTTGCGGAGCTAAAAGAAGCCATGATCGGTACCACGCGCGTAATTCTGGCAACTGACGAAGATCGCGAAGGTGAAGCCATTGCCTGGCACTTGGTTTCGGCGTTAGGTTTA
>CAYHYQ010000081.1:0-3848 GCA_964360715.1 uncultured Candidatus Saccharibacteria bacterium | reverse complement strand
TCATGGCGCCGGCGCTAAACAAGGTGTTGGTACTGAACAATGTAAAAGATGCAAAGGTTCGGGTAAGGTACGGGAATCAGTTGGCGGGTTGTTTGGCGCTTTTTCAACGACCCATATTTGTTCGGAATGTGACGGCCTGGGCCAAATGCCGAAAGAAAAATGTGGCGAGTGCAGAGGTGTCGGTCGGACACAACAAAAAACGCCAATCGAGATTACCATTCCGGGCGGTGTTAATAACGGTGATACATTGGTTGTGAAAGAAAAAGGCAATGCCGGTTTGCGCGGGACACAGGCGGGTGATTTATATGTGCGCTTATCCGTGATGCCCGATAAACATTTTATACGCGCCGGTGGCGATATTCTTACAACAGCAACCATTAAACTTACCGACGCTTTGTTAGGTACAACAATCCAAATTCAAACACTTGACGGTTTGAAAGATATCGAAGTGTCAGTCGGTACGCGCCAAGGCGATCAAATGCGTCTCAAGGGGCTTGGTGTGCATGGCCGCAGTCAGGGCGATCAAATCGTGACACTCTCGGTTGAAACCCCTAAACGCTTCAGCACAAAAGCTAAAAAACTTATAGAGGAACTCGCAAAAGAATTATAAAAAATGTAACAGGACTTTAGAAGTAATAAAGCCCCCTCAATCGTGGCGCCACGATTGAGGGGAAGTGTACGGGCTGTTTACCGTACTGCTTGTTTTCGACCTCACGGTCGGGTGGCCTCCAGTAGGTTTTGGGGAGCCGAAGCTCCTTATTCGGTCTTGCCGAACCTACCTTCGAACCCTCCTCTCTAGGAGCGACCTAAAGAGAAAACTAATATTGCTTAAGCATTATAGCATTTCTGTGTGTAACTTGTCAATAGCTAGTAATATAGGTTAAAAAAGTGTTTCTATTGCACGATTATTGTGCCGGTCATGTTTGGATGGAAGGCGCAATGATATTTATAGCTACCGAGAGCGAGTGTCGCGGTTTTAAGCGTGTAACTGTTGCCGGGGCTGATAGATCTTGAATCAAAGGATTTTGTATCGGATGTTACGGTGTGATCGGTGCTGTCATTATTAGTGAATATTACGGTATCACCTTTACGTACGGTGCGCGTGTCCGGTGAGAAAGAAAAATTAACAATAATAATCGTATGACTGCTGGGTGTTGTGGTAGGCGTAGATGATGGCGTTGGTGTTTTTATTGCCGTGGGTGTCGGGGTTTTTGATGGGACCGCGGATTTTGTGGGCGTAGTTATTGGTTTGGGTGTGACAGTTGTTGGGGGTGCTACTAAGCTACCGGGTGATATCGAGGCCACGGATTCGGTTGTACTCGGTACAATAACCGTTGTTTCAGTTATTGTTGCTGTCGGTTCCGGTGTCGGCGATAGAGTGCTAGGGCGTCGAGTCACAAAAAAGAACAGTGTCAGTACGGCCAGCATTCCGACAACGGCGTAAAGTATCTGTTTCATGATGCCATAAAGATATCATATCGGTATATTGTTGCCAGTGGTTGCCCACATTGATTGCCAGTAATCAAACTCTGCCGCATAATGACACTATGCAATGGAGTACTATCTCAAATTTTATTGCCACCATTGGCAATTACAGAGGCGGTGCTGTGAATGCCGAGTGGCTCTATATGATTGGGGCCGTGATTGCCGTACTTATCGTGGCTTTTGCCGCCGGTCGCGCGCGTTTGATGATTTCGCTCGTAGCGCTTTATATTGCTTGGGGCGCGGCTTCGGTATTTCCGCTCAAGAGTGTTGATTATGATCAAAACACAACCCGGCTTTTTATTTTCGGTATTGCGTTTTTTGCGGCGCTACTCGCTTTAAACCGCTCTTTTTTAAGACGTCGCCTGTCAATGAAGGACTCAGCGACCATAGCGGTTCTGGTTGGGGCGCTGGCCTTCTGCGGCCTTTTGGCGACGATGTTGATGATATTTTTACCCGCTCAGCTCACAGCACACGTGCCGGAATTATTACACACGATATTTGAAAAACCAGCCGCGCAGTTTGGCTGGTTTTTATTGCCTGTCGTTGTGATTTTATTGGCGAAAGGTTCACCCGAACGCCGTTCAGTTAACCCTTCGTAACACGCTCGACGTATTCGCCGGTCTCCGTGTTTACTTTTACGATATCGCCCTCATTTACGAATAGCGGTACATTAAGGGTTGAGCCGGTTTCAATTATAACTTGTTTGACACCGCCCTGCGCGGTGTTGCCGCGAATTGCCGGTGGCGCCTCGGTGACTTTAAAATCCATCTTGATTGGTAATTCAACATTGATAATATCGCCATTGAAACGGATCGCCCCAAGAACGGTATTTGGTTTCAAAAACTGTGTCGCATCACCCAAGGTTTCTTTTGTTAATTCAAAACGCTTTGAAGCGTCGTCACTGTTACAGAAGATAAACTTCTCACGATGACCATAGAGAAATTTGACGCTGTTGCGTTCAATATCGGCTACCTCTAAAACATCGGATTGGGCGAAGTTGTGTTCAATAGTTTTACCGTTCAAAACATTACGCATGCGCGTTTGCACAACCGGCCGGCGTTGTTGCATTTTCAAATGATGGGTTTCCAAAACAACGTAGGGTTGATTCTCATAGAGAATAAATTCACCGTATTTTAAATCATTGGGGCCGAGTGTGCTCATAGAAAAAACCGATTGAGGGCTTAGAGAGAGAGGGAACACGAGCGAAGTGTTCCCTTTGAGGGCATGGCCTTGGCGAACTTTTATTTTTGGACGGTTTTTTTTAGAATTATCCCCGCGAAACTACAACTTCGTCTGTTTCGCTTCCTCCTTGAGAATATTCTTGATGTAGGTCTGTCCGCTTGGTTCGAATGTGCCGATGTTCTCACGGAGACTCGCGAGAAGTCGAGTGCGTTCATCCGGAGAATTCACAGTATCGCGCATGATAATGGCGATACATTTCTGCGCGGACCTTAAAGGCATCAGGAATGGTTTCGGTGTTACTCTGACCGTTATGGGCGAAACTGTTGTCATTTGTTCCCCGTCTTTCTTGGCCGGCCGTTCCCTCTATAAGCTATCAATCAATTGTTTATGTACCTGACAATACTATGCTATGCGCTAACTATTTTCAAGTCCGGGCCAGCATTGTACCTGTAAACAGACCGGTGCTGACCAGTACTACCAATGGTCCCGGCGGTAAACCCGTGACGGCGGCCAGTAATATACCGGCCAGCAAACTCAAGGCGCCGAAACCGGCGCTCCAACCGACATACGAACGCAGATTGCGGCTTATGTTTTTAGCGGCAATGGCCGGAATGATAACCAAAGCGCCCATAAGCAAAGTACCGACAGCTTTGATACCAACAGCAACTACGACAGTTACCAATAAAAGAAAAATAAAGTTAAATAAACCGACCCGCACACCGCTGGTGGTTGCGAGTTCATCAGAAATGGTGGCTAAAATAAGACGTTTGCCGATAACACGCATTGTTATCGTAACCGCAATGCATAGAATAATCGCGGCGAGCGCATCAATTTTAGAAACTGTTGCGATATCGCCAACAAGGGCATCTAAAATATCTTCACGTGGCGTAATCAGTAAACCGGTGGCCAGCGCGAATGTAAACATTAACCCGATGAGCGATTCGGTACTCAGATTTGTTTTATGTTCAATCAGCCAGACCAGCACAATACCGGCAAAGAGCGTGGCAAATGCGCCCAGAAATGGGTCAAAGTGATAGACATAAGCCAAAGCCACACCGGGCAGGGCCACATGCGATAGGGCATCACCGACAAGTGACATCCGCCGTAAAACCATAAACGAACCGATGTAACCGGCGGTTGAACCGACAGCCAGCGCGGTAATTAAAGTTAAAAGATTAATA
>CAYHYQ010000080.1:0-3921 GCA_964360715.1 uncultured Candidatus Saccharibacteria bacterium | reverse complement strand
TGACTTCGGTTTATCAGTTAATACAATTTTATGGGCTAATAACCTTAAAAATGCCAATCAAATCATTCCGGGTGTGTATTTGAAAATTCCGCCGGTTGATGGCACAGTACACACGGTAAAAAAGAATGACACATTGGAAAGTGTTGCTCGCCAATATGGCGTAAAAACTGAAGAAATAACATCATATAATCTGTTATCTGAAAGTGACATATTATCTGTGGGTAAGGTTTTGATTGTGCCCGGTGGCACTTTACGCGCAAAATCAAAGAATGATACAAAATCATCACTTGCTTCCAAATTCGCTTACCTGCCGGATTTAGGCAACTTCTTCTTGATTCCGACCGTAGGTTTTAATTGGGGCATGATTCACGGCCGTAATGGTGTTGATATTGCCAATAACTGCGGTACATCAGTTCATGCCGCCGCCGCCGGCACGGTTATAAATGCCGCCACTACCGGTTATCACGGTGGTTTTGGTAAATACATCAAAATTTTACATGATAACGGTACGGAAACGCTCTATGCTCATTTGAGTAAATTAAATGTTTCAGTGGGCGATACGATTAGTCAAAGTCAAGAAATAGCCCTGATGGGCACAACCGGTCGTTCAACCGGTTGTCATTTGCACTTCGAAGTTCACGGCGCTTGGAATCCTCTCGCCAAGCGTTAATTTTAACGTTTCATACGAAACACGCTATGATTCTCTGATTCTGTAGGCAACGGCTTCAGCAACATTAGAAAAACTGATTGTATCTGATGCTTCGCAATCAGCAATTGTACGAGCGAGTTTGAGTATTTTATGGTACACCCGTGCCGATATTTGGTTTGTATCTACAACTTTTGCCAAAAAATCATGTGTTTTTTGGTCAACTTTGCAATATGTTGCAATATCGCGTTGATTCATTTCCGCATTTGTAAAACGCGCCTGATTTTGAAAACGTTTTTCCTGAATTAACCTTGCTTGTTTAACCGTATTTTTAGCGGTTTCATACGAAATACCGTCAATCGTGCCCGTAATTTTAGCAAATGTTTCACGTGGTACGTGAACTTGAATATCAATGCGATCAAGCAGGGGACCTGATATTTTTGTGCGATAACGATGTATTATATGGGGCGCGCAAACACACTCTAAATTTTCAGAACCGTAATTACCGCAGGGACAGGGATTCATAGCCCCGACAAGCATAAAACGCGCGGGGAAGCGGACTGTTTGGGCGGCTCTGGCGACAATAACCTCACCGGATTCAAGTGGTTGACGCAAGGCCTCTATCGTTGATCTTGGATATTCCGGCAATTCATCAAGAAATAAAACTCCGCGGTGGGCGAGGGTTATTTCACCGGGTCGTGGCCAGCCACCGCCGCCGACGAGTGCCGTCTGTGATGCCGTATGATGCGGGTTACGGAAAGGTCGTTTTCGTACTAACCCTGAAACCGCGTGCAGACCGGCCACACTATAGATTTTGGTTACTTCCAGTGATTCCGCTTCGGATAAATCAGGTAAAATATCAGCAATGGCCTTGGCTAATAACGTTTTACCGGAACCCGGTGGGCCATCCATGAGCATATTGTGGCCACCGGCCGCGGCTAAAATAAGCGCCCGTTTGGCGCCATCCTGTCCTCTAATCTCGCCAAATGAAGAATCAACTTTATTCTCGCCAACTTTATTCTCGCCAAAATATGATTTGGCGAGAATAATCTTTCTCGCCAAATGGTCACAAACTTGGCGCAAATCTTTCGCGCCATGAGAATTAACCCCGGTTACAATAACTGATTCAGCTAGATTATCTATTGGCACAATCAAATCATGTATACTGAATGTTGGCGCGGCCAAAGCAACCGGTAAAATGCCGACTATTTTTCTAAGCTGACCACTTAAAGATAACTCACCCAAAAATAGTTTTGCAGATGGATCAAATGATATCTGTCCCGTTGCGAGTAGATAGGCGATGGCGATCGGTAAATCATAGCCGGGTCCTTCTTTGCGAATATTGGCTGGTGCAAGATTAACTATGACACGACGATTGAGTTGACTCGGTGTTTTAAAACCCGAATTACGTATTGCCGAAACGATACGATCCTTTGATTCCTCAATAGATTTACTAGGTAAACCAACAATATTGAAGAA
Source organism: uncultured Candidatus Saccharibacteria bacterium (assembly GCA_964360715.1). Classification (GTDB taxonomy): domain Bacteria; phylum Patescibacteriota; class Minisyncoccia; order 2-02-FULL-40-12; family IGHO2-01-FULL-4-A; genus CAYHYQ01. The sequence goes on along the minus strand of CAYHYQ010000080.1, from coordinate 1,796 downwards.
ATGTAGACCGGGTGTAGCATCAACTTCAACATCAACTTTAAATGCATCGAGACCGATAATACCGGCAGAGTGAATAGTTACTGAAGCCATACTGCGATTATCGTAACACGGCTTGTCTGAAGTATGAAAATAAAAAAGAGGGTACCGCGGCCTTCAACAACAAGTGTTATGTAAGGGGATACCCTCTATCTGACACCCCGTGTGTATTGGGGTTTGCCGGTTTCCCGGTTGCCCGAGAAAAACTTACACCACCCATATGAATGATTAGATTACGATGCGACAGTGCATTCACGGGTTAGCGGTTTAACCAGCATGACAAGGTTCTAGAATGAGTTTAGCATGGCGAGAATGTCTGGCAAGCCGACCTGTGGATATTCTCGCCAAAACTAATTATTCTCGCCAAGTTATTCTCGCCAAAATTAGTTATTCTCGCCATTTGGCGAGAATAACTTTGGCGAGAATAGCGATTTTGGCGAGAATAACTTTGGCGAGAATAACTTCTATAAAAAAGTAACTTTTGATAATCTCTTGCGAGCGACTTTGACTGCCATTGTGCCAATATCTATACCTATTGCTTTACGGTAAAGTTTTTGCGCAACATCGAGTGTTGTACCTGAGCCAGCAAATGGGTCAAGAATTACATCGCCAGGATTGCTAAAATCGTTTATAAGGCGCTCGGCTATCTCAGGTGGGCACTGGGTAGTATATTCAGTAAACGAATGCTCATCGTTGACTGTAGACCGTAGAGACATCTCTCGCACCGGTTGTTTGTGAATTGGCAAAAATGGCGCTATGATTTTAAATGCAATCCGGTACAACGTCTTAAATCCTAATAGTTTAGGATTTGTTTTTTTACACCACACCGGTGACCAGTACCATGCGCGTAACGATGTTTCGATATGCGGCGCTCCTTGCTCGCCATTTTGAAATAGAAGAATGTACTGGAATCGCGAGCCGAGAGGTTCTGGGTGCGTATGTAGCGCACCGCGGTTACGATTTAGATATCTGTCCCAAATCCCGATGCTTTTTAGATGATAGGGTACTGGTACTGAGCGAATGATATCGCTATGCAATGCTTGGTATTCCCACTGTGTTTCATTGCGAATTTGTACCGTATCGTGAACCCACAGCGCCAAGATACCCCCGGGTTTTTGTACGATTGAACAGGCATGCCAGATGGCCCGCAACGATTCCATAAAAGATTCTTTGTTTGATAAGGCGCTGAGCTGATTTTTCTCCTTACCGTATACTACATGATTGAAATACGGTGGACCGCTGACGATAAGATCGATAGATTGTGGTTTCAAAAAAGACCCCATCTGGCTGGAGTCCTTGTTGTAGTAAAGGATTGTTTCGGTAATGCTCATTATTATTGCGTTGGTTCCGGTGTTGGTGTGTGTTGAATAATTCTATCAACGGCGGCCCTGAACGAATCTTTCGAAGAGCCGATAACTAGAAAGCGGCCACTGGCGATTGTGTACGCAATACCGTTGTCTTTGTCGGACATTTGAATATAACGTATTGGCGCGCCGCCGTATACATCGGCTGTAAACGGCTTATTATTTTGAGCGGTAAAACCAAAGAGAGTTGAAAAATCCTGAGAGATAGACGCCTCCCAGGCGGCCATGGCATTTTCTGTTTCTGCGGGATCTGACAATTGCACCACAATAAATGGTTTCTTTATAACGGTGTCGGCTGTGATGCCGCTCTGACCATAAATACCGTAGTACCAATCGGTGGTCTTATAAATTGCCGCCTCACTCATCGGTGGTTTAATTCCGGCATGCGTTACAAAT
>CAYHYQ010000079.1:0-4064 GCA_964360715.1 uncultured Candidatus Saccharibacteria bacterium | reverse complement strand
CCGGCCTGAAAAACCAGGAGCTCTTCGCGAATAATCTTGCGAATGTCGGCATCGGTAAGTGGCGCCGGCACAGAGCCGCACGTCCCCCAAAACTTTACTTTGAAAACAGACATCTCCTCACCTCCTACCAGCGATGACTTTACCTAAATGAGTTGAGAACTCATACTCATAGTTGAAGGTACTGTCATGCCATCGCACGGTAGCCTGGCCACCTGACCAACCTTTGGGGCCACCATTTACACTACCTTCAAAATACACAACAGAATCACTTCTCTTTACCTCGACGATAGCGCTAAATCTTACCGAAGCATATGTCTTTTCCCTAACGTTTAAGAGGAGCATTAGCGGTGTAAAATTGATGGCGTATTTACCCATTTTTGGACGGAGAGGCCTATCTTCCATCGTGGCTCTCAAACAGGCCAAGATAAAATCACTTGGTAGGGGTAATCCACATGATAATAGCGGTACACGCTTCCTTTTGCTCTTGGTAGTTGTCAAGGAAAACCTCCTATCTAACAATAATAACACTTTATACTTAATTGTCAAATTATAAGCATGCCGTCGCCAAAGGAGAACAAGCGGAATTTTCGTTCGATGGCATCGCGGTATATATTGAGTATTTGTTCCCGGCCGACCAACGCGGCGACCAGCATCAGTAAACTCGATTTTGGTACATGAAAATTGGTTATAAGCGCATCAATGAATTTAAATGCGTAGCCCTCGCGAATAAAAAGATCGGTTGTATCTTGTAATACTTCGAGTTTGCCATTATGCGTTACTGATTCAAGTGTACGTAAAACGGTTGTGCCCACGGCAACAATCGGCCGACCTTGGGCTTTGGCTTTATTCAAAAATTCTGCCGTTTCAATAGCTATAGAATATGTTTCTTCGTGTAATCGGCCTGAAGTAATTTGCTGTTCAGTAAGCGGTGCAAAAGTGCCGCGATTCACATGCAGGGTTACGTACATAACATCATGACCGGCGGCTTTGAGATTCGCAATTAATTGCGGTGTGAAGTGTAATGAAGCCGTGGGCGCGGCCACCGAGCCGGCCTCGTGCGCAAATACACTTTGATATTCTTGCCGCGCTTCAGCTTCGGTTAATTCCGGTTTTTTAATATAGGGCGGCAAAGGTGTAGTACCCAGTCGTTCTAGCACTGAGAATAATTCAGCAATAGGAAATGAGGGTTTCAATTTATACACGCCTTTTTCAACGCTTTCAATTTTAAAAGAGATATCGCTACAAGTAACAGTTGTACTCGGTATCAACTTGCCATCGGCCAACATTAAAACCAAATCCCCTGCTGTGCCAATATACAACGCCGAAACTTCGCCGCCGGTCGGTTTATGTAAGCGTAATCGCGCGGGTACAACTTTTGTTTTATTAAATACTACAACTGAATGCGGTGGCAGATACTTCGCAAGGTTCGCAAATGTATCGTATTGCCTCTGGCCAGTGGTTCGATCATAAATCAACAGCCGTGCGCTTTCGCGCGGCGCGGCCGGCCGGCGCGCAATTAGTTCCGACGGAAATTCGTAGTCATATTTATCGAGCATTGTTCTATTTAACATTAACCGTTGTAAATTTTTTTAAATCATAAATCGCATCTTTGCGCTCCACAACAATGCGCCAACCCCGGCGACGCGCGTGTTCAAGCAAGCGCCGGTTAGGGTTAAAGGCAATTGGCCGGCCAACCATTTCCATAATGCTGATATCACCTTCCGTATCGCCGACGGCCACCGAATCGGCAAGGTTGACATGCAAACTGGTTTCGGAAAGATACCGTTGTAGCACTACATCTTTATTGCGAATTGAATCGGATTTTTCCAAGTGACCAAGATAATGTCCGCGCTCTTGAGCCAGCACGACACCAAATGATGTTTGAAATCCCAGATATTGGGCAAACGGCCGCACGATATCTTGCGGCGAACCGGAAATTGTCATCATGTAATATCCTTGGCGTTTAAGTTTCGTTATAAGATCGCGTGTAAAGCGATAAACGCGATCCTTTTGTGCATCGAGGACATGCTTTACTGCCTTTTGTAAATCAACGACTGTCTTGCCATTCAGGTAGCGCATCTCGACATCTACAACGCGCATAATATATGTCTCGTAACTGCCTTTGCGATCGAGCCAGCGTTGATAATCTTTTTCGAACTCAAGGCCGGCAACCTTTGGAAATATATTCATCGCCACCAACTCGCGCACAAGTTCAAGCACTAAACTGGAACGAAAAATTGTGCCGTCAATGTCGAAAATCGCCAGTTTTACCGGCTCACCGATTTTCATATACTTATGGTAGCAAAATAGGATGAACGTTCAATCTTGGTTGTCTAACGAAAAAAGCCGCCCCTCGGGGCGGCTTACGACGGCTACTTCTTGATCTCGTCCAGTAGCGGCCGAAACAGGTAGCGCAGATTGGCCATGAACGCGTGCAGGCGCGGCCAACGGCTCACGTGCAGGGCCGGCATTGGCACCTGCGGGCCGTCATAACTGATGGCCGGGTAGATGGTGCCTTCCTTGAACCGCTTGCGCAGTTCCTGCACGTCGGCATTGTCGGGGCCTTCGATGAAAACCCTCAGCCAACCATTGGCCGAATGTTCGGCTGTCAGAGTCGCTCTGCCCAGACGATACACGCCAGCCAAGCGGTTCTTAAAGCTCTCAAGAATTGTTACCTTCTTGACTGCCTCGGCCGGCAGCCATGAGGGAATCAACGAATCGCTTGGATCACCGAGGGGTGCAAAATAAAAACCCCCGTCATTTTCCTGAAGCAAGAAACTTCTGTGATAATTATTCCTGATCCCGATGTGCGGATCACGGCTCCAGGCGGACGTATGGACAAGACCGAGAGCGTTAACCTTTGCCAAATCAACGTAAATGTACACTTTGTTACTCCTTTCCTCGTGCCGCCGCGGGTTTTTCCCGCAGTCAGCTGGGTTTTTTGGAGGGAAACGTTAACTTATGTATATTAGCATTATATTTTAAAACTGTCAAATCATTCGTGGTTCGAGCATGTCGGCGCGCATGCGGCAATACTCGCATTTCGGGTCTGTACAGGTGGTATTCCAGAAACGCAGATTCATAATATCATCGGCGGTTTTTTTGATAAGTTCTTCGAGTTCGGCAATTTCATCAGCGCGGATGGCAAAAACTTCGCGGTGAAATTTGCCGTTGGCATCGGGTTCGACGAAATCTATCACACCATCTATCATTTTGAATTTGCCGTCTTTATAACGATTCAGAAGCAGATTATAAAACACGAGCTGGCGCTTGTTGTTGCCGTCGCTATCCTTCGTTTTACCTTCAATGGCGTTGCGTGATTTATGCTCGCCGGTTTTGTAATCGGTAACGATAACCGAGCCATGGTCGTCTATCAGTTCAACTTTGTCTAATTTACCCTTCAGGGTTATATCATCAGTCAGTATGATACCGTTGATTTCAAACTCAGGTAAAACTTTATTTTTCCAAGTTGCGCGATATTCTTTGAAGTACGCCGTCAGATTTTGCTCACCGCGTTCAAGAAAATCGGCATAGCGGCCGGGTGGAAATGGCTGGTGGCCGAGATGATAGCGAAAACGTTCAAGCATATAGACCGCGCTGACATCGCCCTCATTATCGAGACGCACAGCTGTATCACAGAGTGTTTTATGCACCGCATCGCCATACATATTTGTGTCATTCATCGGCTGAGGCACACGCAACAAACTCATGAAAAAATAACGCCACGGACATTCAAGATAATTATTCAGATGCGTCACCGGAAAACCGCGTTTAATAAACAGTTCTTTATAAAATGCTCTGTGTGCGGTATCAACCGTGGCTAACGGCACGACCAAGAATAGTTCGCTTTGTTTCGCTCGAAATTCATGCTCTAGTTCTTCAGTTGAAGCATGCTCAACAAAATTCGAGGCGATACTCTCTATAAATTGCATCGGGATTTGTTCACGGCCATCCAAACCATGGGCGGCATAAGTAATAATCACCTTCTTACGAGCCCGCGTCAGCGACACATAAAAAAGATTGCGTTCATCATCATCTTTATTGCCGACCACACTAACACCAAA
>CAYHYQ010000078.1:2939-4082 GCA_964360715.1 uncultured Candidatus Saccharibacteria bacterium | reverse complement strand
CAATGGCATATCCCTGCAGCTTTAGCAGGTAGATTCCTAAACAAATTGAAGCCACACCAAGTGCGAATAGAGTTAATGTCAGAACGATGAACATAGCTAATTCCTTCCGGGTGTTACTTCGATCTGCGGAGTTGCCAGTGACGGTGGCGGGTAGGGCTCAAAGATGTACTTATCACCAATCTCCCGCACCGTGAAGTTACGCGGAATTACTTCGGAATTCTTGATGCCAAGGGCTAATACTTCACCTTTGGGATCTTGTACAATCGCCACCCAATAGGCGCCATCGGCTTTTGTTTCGTTAGTTGCTCGGCCGATGGCCAGTACTTGATAAACACTGGATTCGTTCAGATCATCTGGCTTCGTCAGTTCACCCACCCCGTGTACGTATGGCGGTACCAGGGCAACCAGCAAAAGCATACAGCCGATGAAAAACAGTAGCGGTTCGTCACCTCTGGTTGTCCCATACCCATATAAGAAGAATACTCCTGCAGCAAGAAGCACGATTGATATGATTAGAAACATTTAACCCTCCTTAATGTGTAGCTTCGGCTTTGATCTTGAATTCGTTGATAGTAATGCCGATGCCATCGGCGGGTTTGCTGAGATAGAACCGCTGATAAGCGATTCCCAAAGAATCCTGAATCAGAATTGCTTTCTCATCAGGTGTGTTCTCGGGCATCTTGATCTTATGCACGATGGCCAACGAGCCGGGCACCTGTTGCCACACCACTTCGTACACTGTATTTAGTTCAAGCTCAAGGGTGGCTACAGCTTGTCCCGTCTGTTTCACGCTATACTTACCAGTTTGGAATGCCCCTTCAGTTGCTACTATCATGGCAGATACAGCTACAAACCAAGAGAACACCAATATTAGAAAGTTCTCTGTTGTGCGTGCTTTGTAATATGCAAGGGCGGCAATTGACACAAGACCGTCAAAACACAGGATTGACCACATAGGCATAATAACCTCCTTGTTTTCGTTGTTAAGAAACTGTAAGTATTTATATAGTAATATATTAAGTTTACTTAGTCAATAGTATAGGCGGATTGCAGGTTACGGCGGCGATGAGTGCGGCGGTAGCGATTAATGGCAAAACGATGCGCTTCGTCATCTATATGTATAAGCAAGTTTTTTACACTGGG
>CAYHYQ010000078.1:0-2929 GCA_964360715.1 uncultured Candidatus Saccharibacteria bacterium | reverse complement strand
ATTTCTCGTTTACCCTTGGCAATTGAAAGCACCGGCCGTTCTGTGCCGACAATACTTGCTGTGGCATTCAACTGGCCTTTACCGCCATCAATAAAAAATAAATCGGGCAATGGCCATTCGCGGTGTTTCAGACGGCGTGCCAAAACTTCGCGTAACATGGCGGTGTCATCGGGGCTTTGTTTACTGCGGATAAGGAAGAGGCGATAATCGGCTTTGCTGGGTTGGCCATTCTCGAATACAACCATGGAGCCATAGGCGTTCGTGCCCTGGTTGTTTGAAATATCGTAGCCCTCGATGCGGCGGGGTAGTGTCGGCAAATCGAATTGTTTTTGCAGTAAACGCAATGCTTTATCGCGGTCGGCGATTTCGCCGATGACTTTGGCATTTTCGAATACGCGTTGCAGACGTGTTAGTTGATTGCGCAGAATGATAGCTTCTTCTAAATTGTTATTTTTGGCGGCGCGGTTCATATCACGCGCAAGTTGTTTAGCCAAGGTTTCTTTTTTACCCGTGAGTATAGCCGTAATTGCTTTTACATTTTGTTTGTAACGGCGAGCTTCAACGGCGGTCACCTCGGGGTTTTTCAGGCAACAAAAACCAAGGCAGTTGCCAATGTGGTAATTTAAGCAATACCGCGTATGCGGTTTTTTGCAGGTGCAATAAGGAAATATTTTGCGCAATAAACGTAAGGTAGCTTTTAAAGCCGTGCCCTCGGTGAATGGACCGATAATTTTTTGGTCGGACTGTGGCTGATGCGTAATGCTAATATGCGGGAAACGTCCGGCTGAAACTATAACATAAAAATAACGTTTATCGTCGCGCAACATTATATTAAATTGTGGTTGGTGGCGCTTTACTAACTGTGATTCTAAAATCAGCGCTTCAATATCGGATTGCGTTTCTTGCCAGCGCACGCGGCGAGCGAGTGATAGCATTTTCCGGATACGCGGGTCGGTGGGTATGCTCGGCCGGTATGAGCGTAGGCGTTGGCGCAAGTTAGCGGCTTTGCCAATATAAAGCGGTTTATTTTTTGCATCCAAAAAGAAATACACCCCGGGTTTTGTCGGGGCTTTTGAAAGTTTTAATGGATCATTATGTGAAGTCCTATTCATTTTTATTTGACGAAGACCTCGCCAGACGGACTGCAGTTCGCCCCTTCCAGCGAGTGGCGACTGCGTATCTCTCAACCCTGAAAGTTTCGTTTCACGAAACACCAATCTTTCAGGGTTTCCGAGATATCCGCTAGCGAGGCCTTCGCTCAAATACCAATTTATAAAAATTCTGTCTATTAAAAACAGGTCCGATTTATCGGACCTGACAATGAGCGGATTAACCTTTCTTCAATAGCTGTCATTGCTTTTCTCCTGAACTTGTTAAGGGTTGCAGTTCACATTCACGGACGCCGAAGCCGCCGCCGGCGCTGTCGAGAAAATGGATGACGTATTCCGGTTCGCCCTGTGCCCATTCATTTTTGGGCTTGAGGCGCGTGATAGTACAGCACCGGCCGTCATTACCTGTAACACCGGAGATACCCTTATTTGTGAAGATACAAACCATTCCGATACGGAAACGGTATTGTTGTCCAGACATTGATTTCTCCAACACCAACTTTACAATGTATAGGTTTATTGTCAATAATAGGCGAATAGGTTTAAGTATGAGATAACGATACTACTATAAATATGAGTCAAGAAACACATATACTTAAAACACTGGCTTATTACGATATTTTTGATTATCCCTTGCAAACCGATGAGGTTCTGCGGTTTAGGGCTGTAAACTTGTTGGCGCAGACAGGCGAGCCGGTAACATTGAGTGCGGTACAAGCGGCACTGCAAACACTTGAAAATAGGGGTAATATCGGTTACCGTGGCGGCTTCTATTTTTTGGCTGGACGTGAACACATCGTGCCGTTGCGTTTGCGACGCGCTGAACATTCTTTGAAATTATGGCGACGCGCGCGGCGGATTGCAATGATATTGCGTCATGTGCCGTTTGTGCGCGGTGTATTTGTGTCCGGTTCACTGGCCATGAGTAATTGCGACGAGTTAAGTGACATTGATTTACTAATTGTTGCCAGAACGAATTATATTTGGCTGGCAAGATTTTTAGTACTTACAATTCTTTCAACATTGCGTTTGCGGCGCACCTATCGTGACATCATCGCGCCGGGTATTTTGTGCCCGAATCATTGGCTGACTGAAACATCACTAACGATTCCATCTCATAGCGAATACACGGCCCGTGGCTATGCGGCTTTGATACCGCTTATCGGTGACATTTCTTTGGTGCATAAATTCCGTAAAGCAAACGTTTGGGTGACACAGTACGTGGCGACTTGGCCCTCGGTCGTACAGCCGCAATTTTCGTATTCGCGGTTTGCTCATATTTTGGAGTGGCTAATCATGGGAACTAGCGGCTTGGCGCTTAATCGCGCAGTAAAGAATCTGCAATTGCGGATTATGACGCGGCATCGCGCGCGCGGCGCGCCGGCCGATAACGTGCGTCTTGACGACACACAACTTGCTTTTCATCCGCAATCAGTCGAACTTAGCGTTATACAAAAGTATTCTGAACGATTGTTCGCTCTTGGCATCGGCCAACCCATGCGGTAGCGTAGCATGTAGAATCATGAAAATACTACCTGTTGATCTCAAAGGTGATTATGCAACGGCTATTATTGAAGCCGTACGTGTTTTAAGCGTGGGTGGCGTGATCGTGTATCCGACTGAAACTATTTATGGCATTGGCGCCAACGCCTGTGATTTGCGCGCGGTGGATATGGTTTATCGTGTCAAAGGCCGTTCGCGCAGTAAACCACTTTCACTGATGGCTCGTAATTTGGACTGGGTGCGGGAGATGGCGGATGTCTCACCAAATCTTGAACAAATTTTGAAACAAATTTGGCCGTGACCAACGACAGTTATTT
>CAYHYQ010000077.1:0-4115 GCA_964360715.1 uncultured Candidatus Saccharibacteria bacterium | reverse complement strand
CTAGAATTGAATCGCCGGCACTGCCCGTACTGACTGAAACCCACCACTCAACCATTTCATAAAATGCGCTAAAGGCTAACGGAATGGCAATTGAAATAAATGTGAGCCATTTGCCTCGGCGTAGTGGTGATGTGCGCAAAAGGATTTCACGAGCAAGTAATACTGGTGTAAAACCCTGCATCAAATGACCGATTTTATCGTAATTATTTCGTGTCCAACCAAACCACTGTTCCATCCAATAACCAAGCGGTACTTCGGCGTAGGTATATTTGCCACCGATCATAAGCACAATGGCATGCAGGGCGATAATCGTATAAAGCGTATTACTCAAACGAAAACGATTATAGGTGGCATATAAAATTATGAAAACTATTAATGCCGGTATTACCTCTAGAAACCAAGTAAAATAATCGTGTGGCTTGATTGCCGACCATAAAAGTACGAGTGCATCTACCGCCAAAAGTAATTTATGATAATTTTCATTTTTCATACTATTCATTCTACCAATTAAATATCTGGATGCACATAATACTTCTTCACTCATTCTCGCTCCGCCAGCGACGGAGCTCCGAGGCCCTCGCCTCTCCGCCAGCTGGCGGATCGGCTCGAGAATCCGTTCAGAAGTATCATGCTGCATCCTATTTCATCAATATCAGTCAAATCAAAAACCTGCCGAAGCAGGTCTTTGATTATGTGAAACGGTTAGAAAGAGTCGGAACCACCGCCAAAGTTACCACCGCCACCAGTGCGGCGGGGCGGGCGATCAGTCATCGGGCGCGCTTCGTTGACTGTCAACGCGCGGCCATCCATCTCTTTGCCATTCCACATTTCGATTGCCTTCTGCGCCTCTTCTTCGGTGCTCATTTCGACGAAGCCGAAGCCCTTTGAACGGCCCGACATACGATCAATGATTACCGTTGCCGATACAACCGTACCAGCGGCAGAGAACGCTTGGCGTAATGAATCGTCGGTCGTGCTGTAAGGCAGGTTGCCGACATAAAGCTTTGTAGCCATTCGTAATGTGATGTACTTCCTATTTACTCGTAGGACGACCTCTCGTATGGCTGGTGAGAGAAGACCCTGCGGTCATCACATACCTAAGCACCACAACTGAGCTTAAACCTACAATTAACGGGATAGTAGCATAATCGGTTTTTGGATACAAGGGTTAGCATACACATATTTACAAACTTATTATTATGGTATATGGTGTGGCAAGTCGTCTTAAAAACTTATACAAGTGAAAAAAGGAGATATATGCTGGATTGGCTTGGTAATTTCGTTTTATGGGGTTTTTTGTGTTTTCTCCTGGTCGGGGTCGCTATTATGCAGTATTACGGCCGCCAGCTGTTTCGCATAAATCTTGAATGCGAATACAAAGTCAGCTGTGTGTTAATCGCCGTCGGACTCGGTACCGGTACCGTATACTTCTGGCCTCATGGTGAACTCTTCGCCGCTCTTTTACAGGGCTTAGCCGCAGTGGTCATGCTTTACCGTGCCATCTGGACAGGTAACATTTATGACCGTCCCTGACATTGATGATAGCTGTTTGAACTATACTACTCTTACCTGTAGCTATTCGGCGGCCGTACGAGTACCCCGGCAATTCTTCCCCGGCCAGCTCAACCACAACGGCACAGTTTTCGGCGGTGCGATGTTGGCCGAAGTCGATCGCATCTGTGGCATTGTCGCCACACGTCATGCCAGTGGCCCGGTTACCACTGCCAGTTATGATGCTGGTGAATTCGTTTCGCCGGTTTTCCAAGGTGAGATTGTTGAATTCTCCGCTTCAATCAATGGTGCTTGGCGTAGCTCGATGGAAGTCGGTGTCAAAGTCGAGGCCGTTAATCCAATAGACGGTACACGGCGGCATGTATTCTCGGCTTACTTCACATTTGTGGCAATTGATGGCGCCGGCAAACCACGTGAAATTCCAAAGTTAATCTCTGAAAGTGCTATCGAGATTAATCGGCGCCATGATTCTGAAGCCCGCCGAGCAGAGCGTCTCAAAAAACGCCTCAAGCGCAATTCTACCCCTCCGGTATAACCAGAGGGGTTTTTATGTTATGTGCAATTAAAAACGGGGTCCGATTACCATCGGACCCCGTTGCTGTTTAAAAATACCTTTCAACCGCCATTTGAATCGTTTCCGGGCGACGCTTGAATTCAGGCGGAATGAACAACATGCCGCGATACACCGGCGGCGGTTCTGCTTCCGGTGGTAATTGTTTCTCCTCACGAAACGGCAAACGAATAGCGCGAAAGTCACGGCCGCGGCTGGCAATCAAACACACTTTTTCATGTGGTATATCAAGCCACATGGCAAATTCATCCGTTATTTCGGCTTTATTCTCCCACGATTCAGCTAAACGTTGTAGAGGCACACTCGGTTTATTTGTCTCTATTGACCAAACACAACGATATAAACGTTTTTGTAATATCGCCGTAACCAAGTTATGACTCCAGGGATTAGCTCGCCGCAGATACTGTACACCGCCGGCATCATTCAATCTAAAGAATTCTGACTTTAAACTGCCATTGCGAAACGTGATATCCATGGCACGGTTTAGCATTGCCACAGCCGCGATGTGCGGTTGGCCGTAGATGGAAGCATAAACGGCTCGTCGTGCTGCCTGCCACGCCGCACAATTATCACGCTGATCGGCGGCGATGCTCCACCCCTTGCCACGCTTGAACTGTAGTGACCGCGCGATTGCCGGCCCATCATATTGTTGTATTTTTAATGGCAAATGTGCCGCCCAGCGCGCAATGTTATCGAGGTTATCAATGTCGAGCGAACCGTGTAATACATCACTAAACGGCTTATTCTCACCGGCTACAAATTGTACTAATGAATCATCTGAGATGCCGTAACGATGCAATACTGAAGCTGTCTGCTTATCAAGCAATTCTGTTAGAAATGTCTCGCCGTTATGGCCTGTGATCGCTTCCAGATACGGCTCCGCCAGATGCGTAAAAGGTGGATTACCGGCATCGTGCAAGAATGCCGCCGCAGTTATAAAACCGCGATGTACCGGCAGATGTTTCGCGCTCGACTCCACTATATGCGCCAAGAACGCCACACCCATGCCATTATCGCAACGACTGGGCATACAACCGTTCGGATTCAATACATCGGGCAATGTATCTTGCGCGATGCCTTTCATGCGCGCGGCAAGCGGCGTTTCCATGAGCGCCGCAAGCAGATTGGGTATGCGCCAGGTACCGTAGAGCGAATCGGTATAGAGCATTCCTCAATACCCCCTTGTTTTTAAAAGTACGTTGTTTAACTGTATATTAAAATAAAATTTTGTCAATTTTTGCGATTAATTCAGTCACATGTGTATAAGTTGCTTTTGATATTTGTGTAGTACGCTATACACTATAAGTATTATGAGCACTCTGGAAACTCAAAAAAACGCCGCGCAGGGCGAACCGAAAGTAATTTTGTACGGACCCGATAATAAGCCGGTAGTTGTCGAGCAACCGATAGAAAAAAAAGAGAGTCCCCTTGTTGTAATCAACATAATTAGAGGTCTGGCTGACACGCGCGATGACATTCGGGCGCTTGATGAACATCTTGAAGAAACACCAACCCCGGAAGAAAAAAAGAAGATTACCGATATTCGCACCGAGGCAATGCGTCAATACCAAGAAGCACGAGCCAGAGCCATGGCCGCCGCTACAGAAAACTCCGCGCCGCCACGGCCGGATTTCGAGGCGCAAATAGCCGATTTAAAAAGACAGCTAGTCGAACTTAATGCAAAACTCTCAGCCAACGGCGCGACACCTGAAGCTACTCCGGCAACACCGACGCCGGCCACCGAAACAAATCCACAAGTAGCGCCCCAAACACCTGTAATTGAGAATCCCGATTCTCTTGGTATGACAACACCGGAAACGCCACCTGCATCACCAACTTCGCCAGTTGAGAGAGCTCCCATGGATGCGCGTTTGGCCTCGGATGCAACTCTTGATGAAATAGAGGGATTTGAACGTGCAAAAACCGATCGGCCTGAATCAAAAATCAAGGATTGGGAAAATTACCTCACAAAAGCAGAGCTGAAAGAACGTTTGCGAGCGCTTGAAGTCAAAGATAAAAAGCGCTTAGGCAC
>CAYHYQ010000076.1:3542-4118 GCA_964360715.1 uncultured Candidatus Saccharibacteria bacterium | reverse complement strand
ACTGTCCTTGTGTCCCTAACACTCCTATAAATGAAAAAGAGCTATTTTCTGAAATTAAGAAGATAGAATCTGAGTTGAAAGTCATAAAAATAATGAAAGGGTGGACAAAAGAGATCAGGGTTTTTGAAAGAGAAAGTAAAAAAAAGTCTAAATGGCAGTTTTTCTTATTATAGCTTGATATCCTTCGCGAAAACCTTAATATAACTGCTTATTCTAAAAATGAGGAAGGAAAAGCGGTTCAAGATTATGCTAATGGCAAGTTAGAAACCGTAAAGTTCTTGATTGGCAAAGCCATGGCCGCCAGCCGCGGCACCGGCAATCCGCAGGTTTTACTTGAATTATTTGAACAAAAACTAAAAAAACATGATTAAAACACTAAAAAAGTTGTTTGGAATCACGGAAGCCCAGATGCGCGGTGAGACCGAAGTAATGGAGCCGGAAGCAACGTTAACCGGTTGGGAAAGCCAGTCAGCTAACGTTCCTACACCAGCTACACGACCCGATTACAATGTTATCAGGGAACTCAAACCAACGGCAATTGGTGCCGCACCCGATATGCTATCTTTGCGCGAACAG